>JAXGSX010000473.1:0-1781 GCA_040775225.1 Kiritimatiellia bacterium
CGGTGGTGCCGGGCATGGAGGTCTGCAGCCGCGAGGAAGTGCATCTGCTGGCATTGTTCGATGATCCCGCCCCCCTGGCGGATTTACAGGCATTGGTGGACGCCGCCCTGCCTGCCGCCGACAACCTGCCGGAAGTCTTCGGCTACCAGGTGCTTTTCGACGACCGCGGTGAAGTCTGCGGCGTGGACAACCGCTTGCGGCAGGCGGGCACATCCCTGGGCCTGGACCGGTTGGTGGAGGAAATCCACCGCCGGAACGGGCTGGCTGTGCCGGCGCACGTTTTCCGGAAACGCTACAGCTTGTGGAGCCAATTGGGCGCCGTGGATGCCGGGCCGGGGTATGATCTGCTGGAAATCGCTTATCCCCAATGGGTGCGCGAACGCTGCCGGCTTGGCCGCCGTTTGGCCGGCGTGCCGGCGATCACCGGGTCCGACGCGCATTTCCTGGAGGATGTGGGGCGGGTGGGCAATTGCCTGGAGTGCTCCGCCGATTTGCGCGCGCTGCCGGCGGCATTGCGCGCCTTGCCGGAGGTTGACGGATGAAAGACCTTGCCCTGCATCTGCTGGACATCATCGAAAATTCCGCCAAGGGCGGCGCCACGCGCGTGCGGGCGGAGTTCCGGCGCGACGGCCCCCTCCTGGAAATGCGGATCAGCGACAACGGCCCCGGCTTGCCGTCGGAAGTTGCCGGCGATCCCACCGATCCCTTCGCCACCACCCGCCGGGAACGCAAGGCGGGGCTGGGCCTGGCGATGCTGCGCATGGCGGCGGAGCGGACGGGCGGACGCGTGAAGGTGGAGAGCGCGCCGGGGCAGGGGGTGGCGGTTTCGGCGGTGTTTAACCTGGCGCACATTGACGCCCAGCCGGTGGGCGCGTTGGACGAGACGCTGGCCGGGGCGGTCGCCGCCTGGCCGCAACTGGATTTCGAGGTGCGGGTCGGCGCGGATCGCCGCGTGATTCTGGACACGGCGGAGATAAAAAAAGAATTGAAAGACATTGACTTCTCGCTTCCAAAAATGCACAATGTTTTGAAGGTTTGTTTGCGCCAAGAACTGCAAGCGTTATCTGCCGGCCCAGCGCCGGCATCGGCGTCCACCGCCGGGTAAATCTGCAAACGCGCCCAAAGGAGGAGTATGAAAAGCCTGGATGATTTGCGTAAAATACGGGATGAAGTCCGCAAGGGAATGGAAATGCGTTCCGGCAAGCATCGCGCCAAAATCGTGGTGGGCATGGGCACCTGCGGCATCGCCGCCGGCGCGCGGGACACGATGCAGTCGTTGATGGCGGCCCTCGAGGAAGCCGGGGTGTCCGACGTGGCCGTCACCGCCACGGGCTGCGCGGGCTTCTGCGAGCGCGAGCCGCTGGTGGACGTGGAAATCGCCGGCCAGCCGGCGGTGCGTTACGGCAAGGTGGACGCCGCCGCCGCCCGCCGGATCGTCGCCGAACATATCGTGGGCGGCAAAAAGGTGGAAAGTCTGGTATTTGCTTAAGCCATCGGCAAGGAAGGTTATGACGAAAAATTCAGCAGAAAAGGCGTGCGGCGGCGCCGGGGTTTCCGCCGCCTGGCGCGAGCTGGACGAATTCATCGCCGGGCAGGACAAGAACCGCAATGCGCTGATTCCCGTGCTGCACCAGGCGCAGGAACTGTTCGGCTATCTGCCCATGGATGTGCAGCAGCATGTGGCGTCGGCCCTTGGTCTGCCCGTCAGCGAAGTCCTGGGCGTAGTTACTTTTTACCATTATTTTTCCATGCAGCCGCGGGGCCGGCACACGGTCAACGTC
>JAXGSX010000474.1:0-1780 GCA_040775225.1 Kiritimatiellia bacterium
CGCGACACGCCCCTGCCGGACGGCCAGACCCTGCGGATGCTCAGCCGCGTGTACTTCCAGCGCCCCGACCGGCTCCACGTGGAAAACTTCAGCCCGGTCGGGTAATTTTTGTCATTGGCGCAAATGAAAAATTCAGGGCATTGAATCCAATGCCCTGAAAGTTTGTAATAATATACTAGATGATTCTGATGAATAGCAGATCAGTTTCCACGCACGGTGGTTGTATAGGTACCAATTATACCAAGGATACTGTTGGCCTTCCAGTCCACGCTGTGAATTTGCGTGATTCCGCCGTTGCGCGCTGCAGTATCGATGCTGGCATCTCCGGTTGCAATTAATGAGAAATAGGAGTTAGCCGTGGCTGTTCCAACCTTTTTTGCGGGACCTGGATTTGAAGTTGCCACTTGTGGCAAGGTCAAATCGGTATATAAACTTCCCATGGGATACGGAGTTGCGCAGCCAGTCAATAGGCACACGCATGCTAATACGACCAGACCTGACCCAGCACGAGCAGCATTCATTTTTTTCTCCAAGGGGTGCTATCCACCATGGATGTACACCTTGTTTAGTAGTATGCAGCCCGCGGCTTATAGTTGTCAATAACGCTTTTGCTGGAAGCAGCGCCCTACGTGCAGTGCCCAAGGTTCTTGCTTTGTAGTCGTGGATTTTCAGATGGGTTTCATTTTGTGATTCGAAAATGGCGGATGTTGGATGCAACTCATGATTTTCTCTTAGGAAAACGAGCCGGCTTCGCGGTTCTGCTTATGCTAAACCCGCTTCCGGCCGCATTACCGGGTGAGAAACTGGAATATGGGAATAAGTTGTTTTGGTCAACTGTCGGGCTCTTGTCTTGCGGATTCAGCATTTTGTGTTGGCGGTCAACAAATCGAAGAGCGGTATCCGCCGCCAGCGGGCAGGGTGGATTCATGGGCTTCCTCGTGGGTTGCTGCTTCGGCATCCGCTCTGGCGCGGCCTACAATGACGGCAAGGACCTCCACTGGCGCGAATGGGCCCAGATTATCCCGATTGCCGGCCTCGTGGTCGCCATCATGAACGGCGTGGACGGCATGGGCGGCATCACCACCTCCGAATTGGCCGCGCAGTACGGTTCGACCTACTACTAAGCCGATGTCCGTTCTGCGGACAGTTCTGCGAACGATTCCGGGCCTTGTGCCCGGAATCTTTTTTTTGGCGCTGGCGGGTGCCGCGTCGGGGGACGGCACCGCGCTGGCGCTGGGCGGGGAGCTGCTGGCGGAGGGACAGTATTCCGCGGCGCGCGCGGAGGGGCTGCGGGCGCTGGCGGAGGCGGAGCATCCGGCCGACGCGGCGCGGGCGCGCCTGCTGGCGGCCCGGGCCTCCCGGGGGCTGGGGGGCGATGACGCGGGGGCGCGGGCGGAATTCGAGGCGCTGTGGCGCGATGACGCGGCGCCGCCGGACATCCGCAGCGCGGCGGCCTGGGAAGCCGGCCGGGCGGCGCTGGAGTCCGGCGACCGCGACGCGGCGTTTTCCGCGCTGCAATACGCCTTCCTGAATGCCCGGGAGCCGCCGCTGTTCTGGCGCTCGGGGTGTTCGCTGTATTTTCTGCTGAAGCGCGACAAGCCGCGGCGGCGCGCGGAGCCGGCGCTGTGGCAGGCGCTGTTGAGCTGCCGCGACGCCTGGCCGTCGGCGGTCTGGCTGGAATGCCGGCCGGGAGGGCGCCGGGGCGCCTCGTGGGCCTCGCTGCCCGGACGCGGAATCGTGACATTCTATCGCACCGCCATCGGCCCCGCCATCGGCTCGC
>JAXGSX010000475.1:0-1767 GCA_040775225.1 Kiritimatiellia bacterium
AACGCATGACGCCCGCGGGATACGGCTTCACCCGGCCGATGGCCGCGAACGATCCGGTGAAAGGCAATCCCGTCAACCGCCGCGTGGAAGTTTATATCCGCCAGGGGGCCGCGCAGCAGAACAACGAAGCGCAGCCCTGAATCTTCCGCGGCCTTAGACAAGGGGCCAAGGAAGAAGCAAAGGATCAAAGGCACAGAGGGGCAAAGTCTGGCTTCGGCGGCACGACCGGACGGCTCACCGCAGGTTCGCCCTCCAGGGGAACAGGCCCATACATCCCGCACGATTTTGGATCATGGACCGGTGGCCGGCCAGTTGGTGAAGAACTCGGTATAAAACATTGTGGGTCCGCTGGTGGATCCGAATTCGCCGCTCCACACCCACAGGGTGGCGCGCTTGATGGTGTTCTGCGCATTGGTGGTCAGGGCGAAACTGAAGCGCAGGTGGTATTTTTCCGCATAAATAACCGGCAAACGGTTTACGCTGTCCGCCGGCAGGTAATACGAGTTGGTCCAACTCTCCGGCCAGGGATCGTCCGTCAGGAAGAAGGGCATGGCATTGGTAGCCCAGCATTTTTCCGCCGCCGGCGGAATTTCCGCCTGATCCAGGTTGCGCCAGTCTGCTTCCGCCCAGGCTTGCAGGCCGTTCAACACATCGTCGGCAAACAAAGCCATCCGGGTGTCGGCAATCGAGCGCACGTTCTGGTCCAGGCCGACGGGAAACAGGCTCATCACCGACAGGACGCCGATGGCCACCACCATCAGGGCCAGGGTGACTTCCACCAGGCTGAATCCTGCGCGGCGGCCGGCCTGGTTTTTATTTGGGCATGGATTATTCAACGCGGATGACCCCGGTCATAGGAACAACCGTAATTGTTTTTGCATTTCCATTCAGGTTGGTGATGGTGATGGTTCGGTCAGGCGTGATCGGGCCTTCCACGTCGCCTGAAGATTTAAAAGTGAAGGTGTCTGATTGCTGGAACCCGTGCCCTTTTTCCAGGTAGTTGGTGGCTTGGACAATGGTGTAGGGCGGATCCGCCAGGCGTACGGCGTAGTACGGGGCGTTCGCGGCGGCGGCGTCATGGCCGGAATCGAAGGTCACGCGCTCGCGCTTGGTGATGGCCCATTGGCGGGCCAGGGAGATGGTGGATTTGACTTCCGCGACCGCGCCGCGCAAGCCGGCGCCGCGCCCCATGCTGGTGAAGGCCGGCATGGAAACGGCCAGTATTATAGCCATGACCGCGATCACCAGCAGCAGTTCCAGCAGTGTGACTCCCGCTTGACGTTGCGACAGGCGCGGAATGTGCGTGGCGGGGAGCATCAGAATTCGCTCCATGAATTCACCGTCAGCGCGTTGGTTTGCTCCATGAAAGCGCCAATGCCGACGGCGACGCGGTTGGTGATGTCCAGCCGGTAAGATTTCAGGCCGAAATTCGGCGCGGATTCGATCCGGCAATCGTACTCGTTGGTGAAGTTGATGATTTGATTCCCGGCGCCGGATTGGTTGATGGTAATCACGTATGGCACGCCCCGGGGGTCAAGGTAATTGGACAGGGAATCCAGTTGATTGCTGGTGATGTTGATGAAGGACCGGTTGCGGATATTGTGTCCCATCAACTGGGTGACCACCAGGTGGTTGTTGGTGAAATACCATTGATTGCGGGTGTTGGTTTGCGCCGGCCATTTGCCGAATACGGCGCGGTAGGCCTTGATGGCCAGCACCAGCGTTTCGGCTTCGGTCTGCGCCTGGCGTTGCAGGGCCCGTTCGCGC
>JAXGSX010000476.1:0-1759 GCA_040775225.1 Kiritimatiellia bacterium
CCAGGCCGCATCCATCAAGTCCGCGCCGCGGATGGCCAACTCCGCTTGTCCGCGCAGGCTTTCGGAATCCTTCATTTGATCCAACTGGCGGTGTTCCTTGCGATGCCGGAAAAATATCTGGTTCGGAAACACGGGCAAGGCCGCGGCCGCCGCCACTTCCGCGGCAAGGTCGCGCCCGAACAGGTTGCGCACAATCAGCGGCAGAATCATGCTGTAAATCTCGCCGGTCCCGTTGTAATGTGCGCGCCCATCGCCGGTCGCGCCCTTATTCCAGGGCGCGGCGCCGGGAGTGCGCGATTGCCAGGTGTATTGCCGCACCGCCAAGCTGATCAGCGGTACGAACCCATCGGCGTATTGGGTAAACATGAAATCATGGGGTTGCCCGACAAAAGTCCCCGACCAGCGCGGCCCTTCCGAAAAAAAAGCGGTATAGGCCTTGCTCTGGATGGCGCACCATGTAAAGACCGCGCGCCCGGGCGTCAAGGCCCGGAAAGCCTGCACGGCGCCCGGAATGTTTTCCCGGATGCAAAAAGTGACATCCGGCGGCAGAGCCTGGTGCAGATGCCGCCAGAACGCGCTGTATTTATCGCATAATTGATCCGCCAGTTCGGCCGCGAGCGGCCCGGCGGCGCCGTAGCGTTCCGCCATGTGCGCCCTGCCCGCTTCGCGGTCCAGGATGGATATATTGTAGGGATACAGCGTGAAATGAATCCGCACGGCGGGATTCAACTTCTTCAATTCTTCGTAATAGATCAGGTGCTTGTGCGCCACGGCGGCGGCATAATCATCGCCCCAACGTTGGCGATCGGCCGCCGGGCGTTCGTTCCATTGCGTCGGATTGTCAAAACCGCCGGTGTCGGTGTCATGGAAACCGACATCGGTAATGCCGGTGTGCCGCACGAATTCCGCCAGATTGCGCGCCGTCTCCCTCCGGACATCGTCCATGCCCCAGGAACGAATCCATTCCGGATACCGGCCTGGCGGCAACGCCTGCGCCGCCAGTTCCGGGTGCAGTTCCCGCAACGCCACGAACGGCTTTTCCGCGTAGATCAACGCGCAAAAGCCGCGCGCCGCGCCATATTCGATACCTTCGCGAATGACATCGTAACCCTTGCGCGGCTGATAGGGCCGGCCATTCGACCTCACCGGATGGCAATACCACAGGCCGGTGATTTTACGGCGCAAATACCGGTCATAAAAATCCCGCAGCGCCCGCAGATAAGTTTCACGCTGCTGCGGCGTAGGGTCGTCGTTGCGCAGCATTGCCTTAACCAGTTCGCCCAACTCCAGCACGCCAATGCTGCCGGCGGCATCGCCGCCCATGGTCATATCAATCAGGTCCGGCCAGTCGCGTACTTCCGCCGCGCGCCAGGCGGCTAAGTCGCCGCTTTTTTCCCGCAACTCGCCGAACGTCACGCAGGCATATAAAGCGCCGATATTGTCCGCGCCGGCCAGGTAGATTCTTTTACCATCCGCCGAGCGCCGGATTTCATACCCGCGCTCGCCGGGATTTTTTTCGCCCACATTGACGGTTTTATCCGCCACGGCTTGCGTGATCAGCGGGTTGTCATCCACCGTGCCGATGATAATCGCCGTCCTGTCCGCCGGCAGTTCCCTGCCGCTGATTACAGGCAGAACCGAATTGCCGCCGACTGCCTGCAACCGCTGGTTGATCCAGTCCGCCCCGATTCTGGACTGCTCGCAGGCGTCCGCGCCGATCACCAGCGCCACCTTGTCCGAATCGAGGACGAGGTCGTTA
>JAXGSX010000477.1:0-1758 GCA_040775225.1 Kiritimatiellia bacterium
GACAGGCGCCATCGCGGCCCACTACCCCATACGCCATGCCATCCGGCCCCAGGCGCAGCGACGCCAGCCGGCTGCGCCGGCCGGCAATCGGCGTGCCGATCAACTTGCCCATGCCGGTATCCAGATCAAGGCGGTAGAGGGACCCATTCCCGCCGCTGGCGAAAAGTTTGCCCCGCCCGAGATTGAAGATGCCTTCCACCTTGGCGTATCCGTAAACGCCGTCCGGACGCGGCAGGCCGGCATTGAAATACACTATCTTGTCCTGCCGTACGTCATACCGGCACAGCCGGAATGAGTCCACGCCGGGATGCGCCTGCCAGGCGCGGGTAAGCGACCATCCGCTCCACGCATTGCCATCGTCATCCAATTCAATGTTTTCCCCCTGCCCCATGGCCATGCCGCTGCCGATCGGCCCAAGGTCCCGCGACTCGCCCGTTGCCAGGTTATAGGAAAACATGCGTTCGGGCGTAAAGGTTATGCCGTAAATCATATTGCGCTTCTGATCCAGGCGTATGGATTGAATGTAATGGTGCGGCACCGGAATCGTTAACTTGCAGATGTCGCCGTTCGCGGGGTTGCAGCGGACGATGGCGCCGCCCGGGGCCTCCCAGTAGCGGTCAATGTCATGCAGGAGCGCCGTGGCGGCGTAAAGGCAGCCGTCCTTGGCGCCCAATTCGAGCGACCGGTGGAATTTGGCGTCAAACGGATTGCGGACGCGCGCGTAGCCGCAATCCACAAATTTTTGCGAACAACGGTCGTAGGCGTAAAATATATCCGCCGCGAAGGATGTGATCCCGCAATACACCCGGTCGGTTGCGGGAACATGACGGCAGCAGTCGAAACTGATCCAGCCTTTGCGCCATTTATCGTTTTTGATTAAATCGTCGTAATTCCAGCGATCCAGAATCTCGTTGTTCCACTGATCGCCGAAACGTTCATCCAGCAATTTTAATGCTCTGACTTGCATTGCATTTCACCTTTTTTGCTTAATTCGGAATAAATTATCCACAAAAGAACCCAAGGATCACAAAGACAGAATTACAGTAGCATCCCATAGAAAACCGATTGGCCTTATTCGCATCGATGGCCGGAGCGGCTGGATTCACGCGCGCGGGGTTCCGGCGATCAGCCGCGGCGCGCCGGCTCAGGATTCCGGCGGAGGCGGAGCGGCCGGATTTTCCGCGGGCGTATCCGGCGCGGCGGCCGGCTCACTGTTTTCCGGGGCCGGTGCGGCGCCTTCCGCGCCATTGACGCCGTTGTCACCGGCGGCTTCTTCCTGGTCGTCTTCCGGCTCAACCTTGGTGGCGGAGACCAGGGTATCGCCTTCGTCCAGGTTGATCAGGCGCACGCCCTGGGTTACCCGGCTAATGACGCGCATGCCGGCGACATTGATCCGGATCATCTTGCCGCCCGTCGTAATCAGCATCAGGGCGTCATTTTCCATGACCGCGTGGGCGCCGACTACCAGGCCGTTGCGCTCGGAAGTGCGGATGGCGTAAATACCCTTGCCGCCCCGGTGCTGCCCGCGATACTCGTCAAATGCCGTGCGTTTGCCGTAGCCGTGCTCGGTGCAGATGAAAAACGTGGCGCGGGGGTCCACGATTTCAATGGTCTCCAGGCAATCGCCTTCGGCCAGGCGGATGCCCCGCACGCCGCGGGTGGCGCGGCCCATGATGCGCAGCTCGGATTCCTGGAACCGGAGACTCACGCCCTGGCGGGTGGCCAGCATGATGTCGTCCTTGCCGGAAGTTTGTTTGA
>JAXGSX010000478.1:0-1737 GCA_040775225.1 Kiritimatiellia bacterium
ATGAATTGGCCCGCCAGGACGTGCTGCGGATGCCCCAGGTCCAGTTGCCAGCGGCAGCGACCGGCCAGGGTCGCGCCATACGCCATGCGGCTGCCGGCATAGATGATGCGCGGCTCGCGGTCCGGCCCGTAAAGCGCGAGCTGCAACTGATCCACATGCTGCGCTACCGGGTCGTAAGTTTCTTCCGGCACGGCATCCAGCCGCCATAACCGCCGGCCATCGGCATCATAGGCTTCATAGCCGATCAGCAATTCGTCGTTGCCATCGCCATCCAGATCGAACGCGCGCGGCGAGTGCCCGGAGCCGACGGTCCTGGGCAGGCGCGCCACGAGCTTCAAATCGGCGTCGTAAACCGCCGCCGGGTCGCCATACCAGAATCCGGGCGCGCCGCGCTCGGTGTTTTTCACCAGCAGCCGCTTGCCCGCGCGCGTGCTGAATGCGCGGACGATCCCGAAGTTATCCGATTCCAATTCCGTTTGCTTGAGGATCGCGCCCGTGGCGCCGTCCAGCAATAGCAGCCGTTGCCCGTGAATCAAGGCGGCTTCCAGGCGGCCATCGCCGTTGATGTCGTCACAACAGACCAGTTGGTCGGGAGTGTGGGTGAAGCATTCCATCGCATCCACGTACCGCTTCGGCCGGCCATACCGCCACAACACCTTGCCGGCGGCGTCCAGCGCCGTGAGGCAGCAGTCCGTGCGCCGGGTGCGGTCGCCATCGCCGTAAGGCGCGTCCCAGAATGGATTGCCCGGGGAAAAGACCACCGACTTGTAAATCCCCGGCGATTGCAGGCAAAGATATTCCAGCCGGCCGTCGCCGTTGATGTCCGCCGGAAAAATCTCGTTGGCGGGCGCGCCGGCCAGTTCCAATGTCGCTACAAGTTCCGCTTGCATGCTCGCGCTCCCAGCGGGCTAGTCCCGCCCTCTGCAGACATTATCCGACAGCCATTTCGGATCAACTGCCGGCGCCCGGTAGTCGTCGCGTTCATAGGCCGTGGCCTGGCCGCCCTTTTCAAGCTGGACGGCGTCAATCAGTAAATCCCCGGCGCCGTCCGTTGACTCGGCGGCATGGCGGAAGCCGACGCACAGGCGTTTTTCACTCCGCCACTTGGCCTGCATCTCCTGGGGAATGGTGAATGTCCAAACCGCCCTCTGCCATTCCGGGCCGGCCGGCGCCGTCATGCACAACCCCTGCGTTTCATCATGTTCCGCATCCGTCGGCAAGACGGAGATGCTGGCTACCGCGCCGGTTCCCGCGGCTTTCACCCAGGCGCTGAGCGTATAAGTCTCGCCGTACTTCCAATCCAGCCAGTAGCGGTAGCAGACTGTCGGCCGGGCGCGCTTTTCATAACGGAGCCGGATGCCATACAAGCCGTCATACGCCGCGTTGGTCACGCCGCCCATGAAGCGCGCGCCGAAATCGCGCATGATCCAGTTATGCATCCAGTTGTCCGGCAGCCCCGGCAGGGTGTAGGCCTCGAAGCTGGAATTTTCCAGCAGGTTGACGGCGCCGGCCCGGTTCCTGATCCGCGTCTGCTCCGCATCGTCCACCGGACTGTAGATATCGTCGCTTTCCTGCTTTTCATAGGCGGCGCCAAGATTGACGCGCCGGTCCAGCGCCTGGTAATATTGCCGCGTCGCGACATCCGCCGCGCTTTCCGGAACCGCGCGCCACCCCAAGGCCACCGGCGCGCCGGGCTGGCGGCTGGAGCCGCTGACGGCATACACCCGGACGGCATAG
>JAXGSX010000479.1:0-1735 GCA_040775225.1 Kiritimatiellia bacterium
ACATGCTGCTGGGCCAGGTCCAGGTTGCGCCAGCGCATGAGGTATTTGCGCATCCGCTCCAGGAACGGCCGGTTGGTAGTCACCCAGTTCGTGTCCTGGCCCGAAATCCGCTCGATGCGCATCGCCAGGCGGTAGGCCTGGACCTTGTCGTCGTAACCGAGCCGGAAACGCAGGTGCTGCGTAACCCCCAGGTCGTAAGGCGCCAGCGCCACATGATAATCCAGCACGTAGACGCGGCGGCCGGCGGCATCAAGATCGGAGCGGTAAGCGGTCGGGGTGGCGATCAGGTCGCCGATCGAAGCCGCGGTAAACCGGCCAAAATACTCGCGCAGGTAGCCGATCACGCCCGCCGACACCTGCGGCGTGTAAACAAACGGGAACACCACCGGCATCAGGTTGCCCTGCCGGGGCGGCAGCGACCACTTGCGCTTGCCGGACGGCACGGCGGCGCGGGTGGCGACGGTAGCCGGATAAATCGTCGAAAGCAGCACGATGGCGATCGTAAACAGGATCACGTAGGCCACGCTCATGGAAGAATAATTGAAATTGATGCCCCGCACCAGGTTGAACCGGGAAATGGCGATGCTCAACACCTGCCCGATGAGGTAGCCGCCGACCGACCCGATCACGCCGTACACAAACGACTCGGCCAGGAAAAACATCCCGATGTGGTGGGGGTTCAGGCCGACCGCATTATAGACCGCGATCTCTTTCTTGCGTTCGTACACGGATCCGAGCATGGTATTGAGGATGATGGTGCTGGCGATGATCAGCGGTATCAGCAGCACCGCCAGCCCGCCGACCGAGGTGCTGTAGCTTGATCCGATGTAATAAATCCCCGCGGCGATCGTCTGCCGTCCGTCTTCGCCGGCGGCGAACGGCTTGCGGCTGGCCAGGTAAAACCGCGCGCTGGTGGACGTCAGCACCAGATCCGCCAGCGACCACAACGACTCATCGTCGCTGATTTGCAGCGAAACGCTGTAAGGCCGGGCGCCGAAACGCTCGGCCGTCGTGATCGGCATGACCAGCAGCGAAGAGGTCTCCACGTGAAACAGGGCGCCCATGTCGTGAATATCCTCGGTAGGGGAAGACCTGACCTTCGCCCGGGGATTGAAACTATCCACGCCGGCGTCGGTTTCAATCCGCTTGATGGGCAGCAGCGGCAGGCCGTTCAAATCCTGGAGATTGCGGAAAAGCGCATCGTCCAGCAACCCCGCCACCTTCAACTCCCGCCCGCGCACCACGATGCGCGCATCCGCCAGATTGTCCTCCGTCACGCCCAGCACGGCCGCCACGGAACCGAACAAGAGCACTTCGTCGGCGTCATCCGCCGAAAAATTCCGGCCGGCGGTCAGCGGCAGGGAATCCACGAAACCGTCTTCCTGCAATTCCAGGCCCAGAATGCCGTCCAGGCGCACCTCGCCGCCGCCGGCATTGCGCACGCACAACGGCACATTGTCGTTCGGCGCAACCCACCAGCGCCGCACCAGCAGCTTGCCCCGGCCCGCGAGCAGATTGCGCAGCACAGTCAGAGAATTCTCGTCCATGGTGGACCGGCCCGGCCAGTGATACATCATGCCGCTATATGGCGCCGTTTTGCCGCGGGGCACGACCGTCGGATTGATTTTCTTGGAAATGCTGGTGAACGACAGCATGGTAAAGGCGATCAGCACGATGGTCGCGGTGGTCAGCATGGTGCGCACGCGCCGGCGCTTCATGTTATTGACGCCGATCA
>JAXGSX010000480.1:0-1707 GCA_040775225.1 Kiritimatiellia bacterium
AAAAATCAGCCCAAACTATTGACAACCTGTCATAGTCGTTTAAACTTCCGGCAATGATGAGGATGATGCGGCGCGAGCCGGAAGGTAAGCGCGACGGCATGCCGGAGGCCCGGGAAGAGGCGCCCGGCGTACGGCAACGGGTCACAAAGGTTAACGCTTGAAGACAACATTGCACGTTGCCCTCGTTTATTCATCCAAACATAAAGCTCTGGAGGTAGCTGGCGATCGTCGCGCGGTCGAGACTGTGCCCGAAGACGACGAGCCTCCGGATAAGTTGGCGGAATACGACACCGAGGAAACCATAACGGCGCTGGATGTGGCTTTATCGCGCAAATACAAGGTAACCCGGCTGGAAGGCGATGTTGCAGTTTTCGAGAAATTGCGCAGCCTGCGGCCTGACTTTGTCTTCAATATTTCCGAGGGATTCGGCGGCGCCAATCGCGAATCCCATATCCCGATCGTCTGCGAGATGCTCGATCTCCCCTGCCTGGGTTCGGATGCCTTGACGTTAAGCCTCTGCCTGGACAAGTCCCGCGCCAAGGAAATCCTGCTGGCCAACAATCTGCCGACGCCGGCCTTCCGCGTGGTGGACAGCCCCGCGGAACTGGACAGCCTGGCGGATTTTCCCCTGCCGGCGATCGTTAAGCCCCTGCGCGAAGGTTCTTCCATGGGCATCGGCAATGCCAGCATGGTGCGCACCCGCGGCGACCTGCTGGCCCAGGCGCGGGTCGTGCTCGGACGGTATGCCCAGCCCGTGCTGGCGGAAGAATTCCTGCCGGGCCGGGAATTCACGGTCGGACTGCTGGGCAATGCGCCGGACTGGGAAGTCTTGCCGCTGGTGGAAATTGACCACTCCGTGCTGCCGCCGGGCGCCAATCCGGTTTACGGCTACGAAGCCAAATGGGTCTGGGACGATCCGACCCGCCCGCTGGCGATCCACGTCTGCCCGGCGAAAGCGCCGCCGGAACTCGTCGAAACCATCCGCGCGCTGGCCTTGCGCGCCGCGCGGGCGATGCGCCTGCGCGACTGGTGCCGGATGGACATCCGGCTGGATGCCGCCGGCGCGCCCAAGATCATCGAATTGAACCCGCTGCCCGGCGTGTTGCCGGACCCCCGCGACAATTCCGCGCTGCCGGCGGCGGCGCGCGCCGCGGGTTACGATTACGATGCCCTGATCCTGCGCGTCGCAGAGATTGCCCTGAAACGATGCGGCCTTGCCTGATGCACCCCGCTCACCATACCAAAGCAAAGCTCGTGGCAATCGTGTATAGCGTTTACATTCCACTCAGCGGCCGGACCGGCGAAGCGGCCGCGGAACAGGCGGTGGCCGGCGCGGCCCGGCAGGCGGCAGCGGCCCTGGCGCAGGCCGGCTGGCCCCGGCCGGCGCTGCTGCCCGTCCGGGACAGCGTGACGGATATCTGCGCCCGCCTGCGGCGGCTGCGCCCGGCCGCGCTGGTGAATCTGTGCGAAGGCTTCCGCGGCCGCCCGGAATTCGAAGCGCACCTGGCCGGTTTGTGGGAACTTCTGGGACTCCCTTTCACCGGCAACGGCGCCCGCGCCTTGCAGTTGTGCCAGGACAAATTCCAGGCCAAGCTGCTGCTGCGCGCCGCCGGCGTGAATGTCCCGGACGGCTGGCTGGCCGCCGCCGCCGCGGATGTGCCGCGGACGGCCGGCTGGCCGCTGATCGTCAAGCCGGCGGCGGAAGAC
>JAXGSX010000481.1:0-1701 GCA_040775225.1 Kiritimatiellia bacterium
GCGGTGAGCCTGCCGCATGTCCGCCATTCCATCCGCTGGAGGGCGAACCTGCGGTGAGCCTGCCACATATCCGCCATTCCATCCGCTGGAGGGCGAACCCGCGGTGAGCCTGCCGCATGTCCGCCATTCCATCCGCTGGAGGGCGAACCTGCGGTGAGCCTGCCAGGCATCCTCGAATACCCAAACGGCTCGGCACAGCTTCGCCCTCCAAATCAAATTTCTTACCAACGTATTTCTTTGATTGCGCCTTGCCACAACCATTCATGCGTGTTTTTAACAAATCCGGCACGCACTGGATTTGCACTCACATAATTCCATTTGTCGCGGTAATGCGCGCCGGACCGAATCTGAGTGTCCCAAAAATCACTTTGCCACTTCCATGGCAATTGCGCGGAAATTTTTTTATGTGCTTGCTTTACAATTTGTTCCTTTAAAAACACCACCCACCTTTTCAGCGCTACGCTGGGGCTGACAGCTGGAGCGCAGAACAAATGAATATGATCAGGCATAATTAAATACTTGCCAATGCTCCAGGCATCCGCATCCAAACAGGCGCTTGCAAACACCGCATAAAACAAATCATTATTCAAAAATTTCCCGCACGGTTGCACGCACAAGGTTACAAAAACCAACGCCGGCGCATTAAATCGTTCCAACACCGGCATATGAACCGGATGTTTGCGCTGTTTGATACAGTGTTCCATGTTATTCAGAGGCTCAGCACAGATTCGCCCTCCACCATCTGGTCTCCTGACGGGCGAACCTGCGGTGAGCCTGCCCTCATATATTCCGAACATCCAACAGTTCAGATCAGCTTCGCCCTCCAGTATGGGCCATTAAACCCGAACCACAAAACGCTTCTTAAACGGTCCCTTCAAGGTCTTTTTTATCCGGCCGATTTCAATTTCCGCGGTGATGCCGGCCGGCACTTGCAAACGGATCTCCGCCTGGCCGCCGGCAATTCGCCACCCGGCTTCGATCAGGCCATGCGGCGTCGGCACCTGCCCGCCAACCCGGTCTGTCAGCGCCAATACCGGCGCAAAACGCATGCGCCGCCAGGCCATATCCGTTTGGGTAACGCCCAGCAGGATGTTGAAAAAGTGGACAATCGGATGGGCGCTCCAGGCATGGCAGCGGCTGCCGCCTTCGTTGGGTCGGGTCCACCAATGTTCCAGTGTCGCGGTTTCGCCCCGTGCAATGTTCATCTCACCCCAGAGCCGGTCAATACATTCCAGCACCGGCCGGTTATAACCGGATTTTTTCATGGCCTCGAAAACGTAAAACATCCCCATGCCGATGTTAGGCGTGTCGGGCCCAATCGCCCGGGCGCACATCTCCGCCAGGCGCCGGCCAAAGATATGATTGTTTTCCGGCATGATGTCCGTCAGGATCGCAAACGCATCGCACAAAACTCCGGGGTCGGCCAGGGGCTTGCCGGACCGGTCCAGCCCGCCGTAAAAAACGCGCGCCTGGCGGTCAAACAAGCCGGCACGCAAGGCGCGGGCGATGGCCGCGGCCCGGCGCCGGTATTTTTGAGCCAGGCCGGTCATGGCGGCGGCGCCACATAATTCTGCCAGGTCCTGCAGCGCCTTGAGATAAAACATGGTATACAGCGTGGAAACCGGCCCGCGGCAGACGGGCGAAGAGTCCAGCACCAACAGCCAGCGGTCATCCGTGCGCAGCAGGCCGCGCTTGGCGTCC
>JAXGSX010000482.1:0-1699 GCA_040775225.1 Kiritimatiellia bacterium
CGGCTGGGAAGGCGGCCATGTCACCTTTACCGCGCCGCATCCCCGCATCCAAGGCCCGCGCCTGATCATCGAGGATACGGTTTTCAATCTCTGGTGCCAGTCGGAGGACAAGTTGCGGTTCAAGGTGGACGGGGTCTGGCGCTCCGGCAGCCGCGGCCGTTCGATGAAGCAGCGCGACCTCCGCAATTCCACCTTCGTTCACGGCAATCTCGCGCTGGGCGACCGGCATATCGTGGAAGCCGTCGGCACGAATCCCGTGATCATTGCCGCTGATTGCAAAATCTGCCCCGACCGCCGGTTTATCGGCGCGGAGTCCGCCTTGTGGGAACGCAGCGGATTGAGCCCCGTCCCATTCGCATCCGAATGGGGCGCGCCTTACGGCGCCATGCAGGTTGTTTTGCCCCCCGGCGCCGCTTTGGAACTGGAGGCGGCGGGCACGGAGATTTCGATCGCCTATGTTGACCGGCCGGATGCCGGCATCCTGCGGGTAGAGGTGGACGGCGTCGAGCGGCTGCGCCAGCCGGCCAACCAGCCGTTTGAAAACTCGGACGGCGCAAAGATTTTCCTCGAAAACCGCCGCGGTATCCGCGGTTTGCCCTTCGGCGCCCACCGGCTGCGCGTGGAGGCGCTCGAGGCGTCCGTATCCATCCTGGGCGCGTTTGTGTACGACGCCCGTCCCAACCGGCGCGCGGAGCGCCGGCTGGCCGGCCGCGCGGCGCCCGGCGACGCCGTGCCGCTGACGCCGCCATTCAAGGCGCGGCCGCTGGTGGTTTGCCACGGCGGGCTGGCCGCCGCGCCGGCGGACATTGCGGCCGACAGCGTAATGTTTTCCGGGTCCGCTGCCGGCATTTACGAAATCATCGGGGAGTAGGCATGATCAGAACCGGCATGGGATTTGACGTGCATCCCTTCGCTGACGGCCGCCGGCTGGTGCTGGGCGGGGTGGAGCTTGACAGTCCCCGCGGCCTGGCCGGGCATTCGGATGCGGATGTGTTGTGCCATGCGCTGGCGGACGCGCTGCTGGGCGCGGTGGCGGATGGCGACATCGGCGAACACTTTCCGGACACCGACCCGCGGTGGAAGGGAGCCGACAGCCTGCAATTGCTGGCGCATTGCGCCCGGCGGGTGGCGGCGCGCGGCGCCCGGATCGTCAACGTGGATGCCACCGTGCTGGCCGAATATCCGCGGCTGGCGCCGCATCGCGCCCGGATGCGCGAGCGGCTGGCGGCGGCGTTGCAACTGCCGGTTGACCGCGTCTCCATCAAGGCTACCACCATGGAAAAACTCGGCAGTATCGGCCGCGGCGAAGGAATCGCCGCCATGGCCATCGCCACTGTCGAGCAATCCTCCTGATCTTTCCCGGCCAAAATGTCCGGCCTGTCGGACAATTTGTCCGGCAACGCGCCGGAACGCCTTCCGCAATTTGTGTTTTTTGCAGGTATTTCCGGTTGGCACGCATCCTGCTTTAATTTCATTCACATTCAGTCAGTCGTTTTTGAAGTTTAAGATTTGAGCGGGGCAGGCAATAATTACCAGGAATTCAGGAAAAATAATCTGCGCCCGCGCGCGAGCGGCCATTGCAACACTTATGAAGTGAAAGTGGTCACGCGGTAAGCTATATTCTTCGTGTACTGACAATACATGGAGGACATCGTGACTTACAAACGCGTGACCGGTGAAGAGCGTAGACTGATTTATC
>JAXGSX010000483.1:0-1688 GCA_040775225.1 Kiritimatiellia bacterium
ACGTCTGACAAGCAAGCTGTACTTGACCGCTTTATTCGTTGCCAGGAACAGACGGTGCTTTACATGTATGCCCCAGGGATCAGCGATGGCAAAACCCTTGATCCCGCTAGAATCAAGAGTTTGGCGGGGGTGGCTTTTGGCGATCCCGGCGTCCATACGGTGGACATGCAAAATCACCGGGCGGTATACGTGGCCACCGGACCGGATCTGACGGCATCTGCGCTAAAGGACATCGCCCGCCAAGCCGGGGTCCATCTGTACAGTGATCAATATTTGCCGGTCTACGCCAACGACAGATTTCTGGGACTGCACACTGCCCAAGGCGGATGTCAAACCATACGCCTGCCGCGGGAAAGCGCTGAGGTTTGTGAACTTTTTACGGACCGTGTCATCGCGAAAAACTGCGTTGAATTCGAGTATGAATTTAAAGGTCCAGACACCGCTTTGTTCGCTTGGTAAAATACGGATTATCGAACGGCACCGCATTATAACTATGACAGCCATTAAACGACCCAAGCGCAAGTCCAGCCTGGTGGCGGACGCGGTGCGGGCGGATATTCTTTCCGGCAAGCTCCGGCCCGGCGACCGCATCCAGGGCGTGCGCGCATTGGCCGCGCGTTTTAAAGTCAGCGCCCGGTCGGCGCAGACCGCCTGCGAATTGCTGGAGCGGGAGGGGGTGCTGGAATGCCGGCATGGCGACGGCACTTATGTGCGCCCGCCCGTGGCGGAGCGGGACAATACCATTTATTTCCTGGTGCCGCACGCCGGGCACCTGACGTTGAACCATGAAACCAGCGTCATGCTGCGGCACATGCTGGCCGGCGCGATCCGCGCCGCGGGCCCGGGGCAAATAGTGCATCCGCTGCCGGTGCTGCGCGCCAACCGCGTCAATATTTCGAAAAATCCGGAGTTGGTTGACTGGCCACTGCTGGAACGCATCCCGCGCGGGGCGAATGTTTTCGTCAGCGGCGCCTGGTATGAACGCATCATCCCTTTTCTGATCGAACGCGGCGTCCGCGGAGTCTTCCTGTCATCCCAGTATGATCAACAATATCCCGCAACCTGGCGGCGGGTCCGCCAGGCGGAATGGAAGTTGGCGGTAATTGACCGGCGGGCCGCGATGCAACAGGCGGTGCAATACCTCCATGCCGCGGGCCGGCGCCGGTTGGCGGCAATCAAGCGCGTGTCCGGCCAGCCGGACCATCCGTTCCGGCAGGGATTCATCGCCGGCATGGAATCCTGCCGCCTGGCTTTCGACGCCGGCATGTTCTGCGAATACGACCCGGATACGCCCGGCGACCGGGCGGATATGATCTTCGATCTTTGGCGCCGCGTCCGCTTTGATGCCCTGGTGCTGTGCGCGGCGGAATTGGCCCCGGCCGCGTACGAAGTGTTGTCCGGCCGCGCCGGGCTGCGCATCCCCCAAGACACGGCTGTGATGGTTTACCGCGATTTGCCGGAAAACAGCGCCCTGCGGCCGGCCTTGAGCGCTTTTGATTTTAATTGGGAAGCCCTGGGCGGCGCAATTACGCGTTTGTTCAACGACGCTGATTGCGGCGGCCGGGAAGCGCGTTTTCAGGCGTCTATCATGGAGCGGGCCAGCACAAGGCCGCCAACGGAGAAGCAATGAAACAAAAAACAATCGGGGTCATGTCCATCATGGCCCACCAGGATGATTTCGAGTTTAA
>JAXGSX010000484.1:0-1667 GCA_040775225.1 Kiritimatiellia bacterium
TTCCGGCGGCGCGGCGCTGCCGCAGGCGGTGCTGCGGCAATTCGAAGACAAATTCGGCAAATTGATTTACGAAGGCGACGGGCCGACCGAATGTTCGCCGGTGACCTGCGTCAACCCGATCGGCGGCAAGCGCAAGGCCGGCACCGTGGGCTTGCCCGTGCCGGATGTCGAAATGCAGATCATGGATGAAGCCGGCCGGGAAATGCCGCGCGGGGAAGTCGGGGAAATATGCGTGCGGGGCCCGAATGTCATGCGCGGGTATTGGAACCGCCCGGAGGACACGCGCGCCTCCTTTTTCGGCGATTGGTTCCGCACGGGCGACCTGGGACACGTTGACGGGGAGGGTTACTTCAGCATCGTGGACCGCAAGAAGGACCTCATCATAGTCAACGGCATGAATGTTTATCCCCGGATTATCGAGGAAGTCTTGATGCACCATCCGGCGGTGCGCGAGGCGGCCGTGGTCGGGGAGCCGCATCCCCTGCATGGGGAAATCCCCGTGGTTTACATCTCGTTGAAACCCGGGTTGACCGCGTCCGGCGGCGGCATCCGCGACTATTGCCGCAACAATTTGGGACGGCATGAAGTGCCGCGCAAGGTGTATTTCATGGAAAGCCTGCCCAAAAGCGCGGCCGGCAAGATATTGAAGCGCGCATTACGCCGGCAGGGCGAACTGGAACGCGGCATTGATCTGCCGGCCGGCGCCCGCCCGGCGTAAACCATTGGCCTCGGAATTGTTCATCGAATATCGGGTGATTAATGGATTAACGCGGTAATCAAGAAGGAGCAAAGCCATGATGTTCGTCTCGTTGCTTGCGGTTACGTTTGTCATTTCGTTGGGAGTCTGTTTCATCGTGGTACGGATGTTCCACAAGCCGGTGGATGGCATTCTGGATCGAATCATCTCGGATGCCATCAGCCAGGCATGGTCAAAGTACCTCCGCTTCGCCATCTATGTGACCGGCCTGTCCAGCGGCGTGAATCTGTGGAAAATCGAGCAATACGTGACGGCGCCGCAGCGTAAAGACGCCGCGATTGTCGAGCTTACGAAGTCGCGCTGGGTGCTGGAAATCTATCGCACCGTCATCGAGACCCTCCAGGGCATCGCCTGGATGCTCCTGGTGTTCTTCGTCTTCGCCCTGATCGCCTTCGTGATAGTGCGGGTCTTTGAGTTGAAGAAAAAAGACCAGTAAAATATTGACCGGCCGGCGGATTCAGTGGGGACCGGAAGAGCGGTCCCTCCGCGGCGGCGGGATAAGTCCCTCCGCGGCGGCGGGATAAGTCCCTCCGCGGCGGCGGGATAAACGTTCAGCCCTGTCCCGCCTCCTGGCGGGATTGGGAAGCGGGAAGATTGAGCAGGAAATCTTTTGCGCCGGCGGCTTTGATTTGCTTTTCCATTGTGCGGGCACTGGCGTAATCATCCATGGCTAAATGGAAGATAAGTTGCCAATCGTTTGCACGTGCGGTCCACTTGCTCCGGCCACGCAAGTGTTGTTTCAGCCGTTGTGAAAGATGCTGGGATATGCCGACATAAAAACGGTCGAGAGATCGGGAATACAGGATGTAGACGTAAACATCCATGTAAAAAAGTGGAGCGGGAGACCGGGATCGAACCGGCGACGTTCAGCTTGGGAAGCTGACATTCTACCACTGAATTACTCCCGCAA
>JAXGSX010000485.1:0-1649 GCA_040775225.1 Kiritimatiellia bacterium
CCTCACTCTTTTCCAGAAAACGCCCATTTTACAGGTGTTTGCTCAACATCCACCGTTGCCGGAAACACCTGATATGCAAAATCAACCGTATTTACCGGGATTTTAAACCGGACAGCAGTGTAGTTTTTTTAATTCTGACTACTGACTACTGTCTTCTGAATACTGCTTTCAAAAGCTGACTTTAGAAAGCAACTCACACTGCGTCACGGATGCGCCCCTTAGGTTGCCGGCCGGATGCCGGCGGCTGGATGCCGGCGGCTTGCAATCGCCAGTCAAACCGTTATAATTTTCCAATTTACCTGGGCAACCGCGGCGCAAATCCGGGGGCAACATGAATGGATCTGCCGTTTTTTTCATCAGCGTTTGGTTGAAGTTTTTTTTCCTCTTCACGCCATTCTTCGCGGTGTCCATGTTCCTGAGCATGACCCAGGGGCAAACGGAGCGCCAGCGGCGTAAATTGGCCTTGCGGGTTTCCGGCGCTGCTGCCGTGTTGTGCATGGCGCTGTTTTTTTTCGGCCAGATCATTTTTGCGCTGTTCGGCGTCACGCTCGACGCGTTCCGTGTTGGCGCCGGCGCCTTGCTGTTCCTGGCGGCCGTGGGGCTGGTGCATGGCAACCTTGCCGGGGCTTTGGGGGTTCCGGAAGAGGATATTGCCGTGGTGCCGCTGGCGATGCCGGTGATTGTCGGCCCCGCCGCCACCGGCGCCCTGCTGGTTCTGGGCGCCGAAATGACCGCGCCGCACCTTAAAGCGTTGGGCTGCCTCGCGCTGCTGCTGGCCATCAGCGCCGTCAGCGCAATCCTCTATCTGGCCTCCGCCATCGAACGCGCCGTGGGCAAGCGCGGCCTCTCCATTCTCAGCAAGATTACCGGCTTGATGCTGGCGGCGCTGGCGGCGCAGATGATCCTGACAGGCGCGTGCCGCGCCCTGGCCCGCGGGGCGCCGGGGAACGACGACGAACCTGCTGCACCGCACGTATCCGCGCCGGCCATGGAGCGGGCCGGCCCTGCCCATCAACCGCCCACCGGTCTAAAACGGACGAAAGCTGAAGCGTTTACCGTCGGCAAGCAACCGGTGCGCCCGGGGTTGCTTCATGCTTGCCATTCCGGTAAGACCGGCGGCGCTCTTGGTGCCGTATGGCCCCGTTGCGTAGCACTCGACCTCAATAATAAACCTGCAACTTTGCCGCCAACTGGAGGGTGAACGCCGCGTGAGCCATAAACAGTGGCGGGGAAACTTTGGGCGCATCTGCGTTTCAATGTATTCGGTGAAGCGTAAATGAGCCTGCGCACTCCAAAGCCGCTTCGAGGCAGAAGGCTTTGTGAAAGCAACGCCATCGCGTTGCTTGCGCCAGCTTGATTGTACCTAATCGAAGGTGCGCCCACGCAGTTCCAGGGTACGCGGCGGCTTGCCTTTCCAGCATGCCCGGCTATAATATCAAAAGCTTGTATTATGAGAACAATAATAACAGCTTGCACCAACCATGCCGGATGCTGATAATATTAATGCAGCGGCCCTGCGGGAGCGCGTCAAGGAATTGTCCTGCCTTTACTCGATTTCGCAAGTCTCGCTCAAGCCGGAACTGGCGCTCCCCGGGATTCTTCAGGAAATCGCGCGTATTCTGCCGGCAGCCTTGCAATTCCCGGACCAG
>JAXGSX010000486.1:0-1627 GCA_040775225.1 Kiritimatiellia bacterium
CACGGGTATGCAAGGCGATCCACACCCGCCCAACCCCGGCGACCACCGGCAGGCGATATTCCACGGCAAAGGCGATCCAATGCCACGACCCGGCCAGGATGCGCCACGATGCCCGCCACGGCACGAGTTGATCCGCCGGCGGTAATGCCACGCCCTGGAGGATGGACGGCACACCGGGCGATTGTGAGATTCAGGCGGCGCCACCCATGCAACCAGGCAGGACGCCCACCACGGCACCCGGCCGGCGGCGGTGAGGGTGAAGAAAAACACCCGGCCCCGGCCACCCATGCACCAGGTCAGGCGGCCGGCGGCGAGCCAGGCAGGGAGGCGGTCAATTATCCGGCGGCGGGGAGGGGATGCGCGGTTATAGCTTTACGGTTTTAATTGGGCACATTGGGCACACCCGCCCACGGATGCGATGTCAGCAGGTTTCAAATTGTGCCCAAACTGTGCCTAATGTAAACCCGAATTGGGCACAATCACACACCCGCACAAAAAAGCAAACAAGCGTAAAACTAAAAAAGGCAATGTTCAGCAAACCCGCATGGATAAAGGATAAAACGCTTGTTTTTGCTTGCAAATAAACAGCGCCCCCGGCAGGACTCGAACCTGCGGCCGTCGGATTAGAAATCCGATGCTCTATCCGGCTGAGCTACGGGGGCGAACACCTATGCCTGACAAGGCGCGCGCCTTGCAGGGCGCACGGCGCGCCCGGAGCGCCCATGCCACCCTGTAAAAGGGTAACAATTCGCCTGCCAAAAGGCAACAAAAACGGCGCGCCAATCGCCGGCGTCAAAATTCCACGCGTTTACGGCTTGACCCGCCGCGCTGGATTTGTATATTGGCCGCATATTTCAGCGCTTTGCCGGAAGAAGGGATGAACATCATGGGCATGACAATGACGGAAAAAATCCTGGCGCGGGCGGCCGGACGGCCGGCCGTGGCGCCGGGCGAAAACATCTGGGTAAAGGCCGATATACTGTTGACCCATGACATATGCGGTCCCGGCACCATCGGCATTTTCCAACGCGAATTCGGCGAAGACGCGCCGGTCTGGGATCCCGAAAAAGTGGTGATCCTGCCGGATCATTACATCTTCACCAAGGATGAAAAAGCGCGGCGCAACGTGGAATTCCTGCGCGCCTTCGCCGCACGCCAGAAATTGCCGTATTACTACGACCCCGGCACCCCGCGGTACCGCGGGGTCTGCCATGTCGCCCTGCCGGAAGCGGGACATGTGCGGCCGGGCGAGGTGATTTTCGGCACCGACTCGCATACCTGCACGCACGGCGCCCTCGGCGCCTTCGCCACCGGCATCGGCAATACTGACGCGGGCTTTGTCATGGGCGCCGGGAAACTGCTGCTCAAGGTCCCGGAAACCCTGCGGTTTACGATCGCCGGCAAGCGCCCGGAATACATCATGGGCAAGGACATCATCCTGCGCATCATCGGCGACATCGGGTTCGAGGGCGCCACCTATTGCGCCATGGAATTCGACGGCCCGGCGATCGAGGCGCTGGAAGTCGAGGAGCGCATGACCATCTGCAATATGGCGATCGAAGCCGGCGGCAAAAACGGCATCATGGCGCCCAACGAACACACCTTGCAATACGTGCGGGAGCGGACC
>JAXGSX010000487.1:0-1625 GCA_040775225.1 Kiritimatiellia bacterium
AATAATTTTTGCACGGCTCCGAAAGGAGCGCCGAAACCATGGAATAGCCATCAAAAACACAACGCAGAAAAGCGATAATTATAAATTACGTGCAAAATTCAGATATCAACAATATAGATGCCATTCTTGGCGACCTGGGCGGGGCGCTTTTTTGCGCGGTCCCCCGGCAGGAATCGGCGTGACTTAAACCGGGTGGAAATCGAAAAGTATCTGGGTGTGATGACGCGGAGTAATGAAATCTAGAAATGCGGAAGCGATGCGCTGGCGCTCTCAAGCGAATCATTCCGCGGCATTGCACCGGTTCCGTGTCCGGACAGTGTTCTGCCGATAAAGTCATCGCCAACCTCCCCGCGGCCATCACGGGAAGACGATAAGCCTGCCGCCGCAGATGGTCATTCGGTTCATGAACCAAAACCAACAGTTAAATATGCTGCATATTATCAAATGCAATATATCAATGTCAATGCGGTTATCCGTTTTAACAAAAAACTGAAAATTTAACATAAGGTGGAATAAGGCAAGGAAGACGCTGCCAACCCGCTTAAATCGCCACCGGCAGTTTTCCTTGCGGAGTAAATTCGCCGTTGAGCGCTTCCGCCAGCGCCTGCTCGCACTGTCCGCCGGCGTAGGCGAACATGACGCATGGCAGCGGCGGCAGATGGCGCGCGGCGTACGGATTGCCCATGATTCCCAGGACGGCGATTTTGCGCCGCAAACCGCTGATCAGCGCCAGCAATTGGCGGGAGAAATCGGCAGTGCCTTTGTAGGAATGGGTAAAGGCGTCCGCCAGGAAGACGATCCGGTCGAATTCCAGGGCCAGGTCGAGGGTTGCTTCCATTTCCGCCGGGTCCGGAGTTTCGCCGATGCCGTGCATGCGCGCGGCCGGGAATTTCCGGCCAAAAGAAACGCACGAAAATTCCTGTTCCCTTTGCGCCCTGCTCCTGCCGCATGGATCATCGGTCTATGTTTGAGGACCGCGGCGGAATATGTTTGCATAATGGCCGGGCCGTATTATCCTGAGTGCGCGTGATGAATGAGAATAATTACAGGGTATAACCATGCAAGAACTGAAACTGACGTTGAAAACCAATCGTTCCGACGGACGTTACCGCCGCGGAGAGCCGATCATTTTTCATACTGAAATGTCGGCTGGCGGGGCGGTCCGGCGTGACGGAATTGTGGAGTACCGGATATTTCATGACGACGACGAACCGGTGTCGTCCGGCAGCGTGGATTTGGCGGGCGGGCCGCCGGCCATTACCGCGTCGCTGGATGGGCCGGGCTTTGTCCAATGCCGGGCGTTATTGCGGCAGCCGCCGGATGCCGCGCCGGTCAGCGCCGCTCTGGGCGCCGCCGTGGAGCCGGAGGCCATCCGTCCGGCGCGGGGGCGTCCGGAAGATTTTGACGAATTCTGGCAGGCGCGCCTGGCGGAATTGGCGAAGATACCGGCGGCAGCCGGCCTGCAGGCAATTGCCTGCGATTACCTCATGTTTTATGACATCCGGGTGAAATGCGCCGGCGCGCCGGTGGCCGGGTATTACGCCAAGCCTTGCGCGCCGGCGGGCAAACTGCCGGCATTCATCCATTTTCAGGGCGCAGGCGTCAAGTCGGCGTATCCGGATGTG
>JAXGSX010000488.1:0-1624 GCA_040775225.1 Kiritimatiellia bacterium
ATGCATGAGGGCAACAAGGTCATTGTAATGGATATCGGCAAGGGAGGGAACAACCCGGTCCGCGCCGGGCAGCATTTCGGGCCGGCCTATCCCCACGGCTTTCATTCCGCCTGCATGTGCAGCCCGGATGCCCGCCAAGGCGTCCTCGAAAACCAGGCAGTCCGCCGGCGACACTTTGAGCCGCCCGGCCGCGGTCAGGAACACGTCCGGCGCCGGCTTGCCCCGCTTGAAGTCGTGGCCGGTGACAATGGCGGCAAAGCGGCCGGCAATGCCCAGGCGCTCCAGCACGGCCGCCGCGTTCTTGCTCGCGCTCGCGATGGCAATGGGAATGGAGTGCGCCTCCAGCTCCGACAGCAGGCTCAGGGAGCCGGGAAGGATGTCGGCAGGGGTTATGCGGCCGATCATTTCCGTGTAGTATGCGTTCTTACGGGCAGCCAGCTCGCTCATTTCCGCCGGGGAATAGCCGTGGTTCGGGCCGAGCACGATTTTCAGGCTGGACATCCTGTCAACACCGCGAGTGCGCGCGGCCTGGTCATCGGTAAACGGAATTCCCAGTTCGCGGGCCAGCCGTTCCCAGCCCATGCGGTGGTAGCGATCGGTGCTGACAATCACTCCGTCGAGATCGAATATGGCTGCCTTCAGCAGTGCCATGCGCAGGCTCCTGGTTGCGGCGGCTCATGATAGCCGCCGGCATCCGGCCGTCAACGCGAAATCCGCGATTTGCTGATTGACAATGCGCTGCTCATGATGTTGCATATAAGTTAATCGAAAGGGAGTCGAGGCTGTCCGCAAACGTGTTTTTCAAAAATCTGCCAACGGAGTTTCCATGAATCGGACACTGGCTTTTCTTGCCTTGATTCTGACCGTTTTCTCGGCTCCGGCCGCCACAAGCAGCGCCCTGCTGTCGCAGGTGAAATGCGATTTTACGGGCCTGGGACACGTGGAAGCCCTTGCGTTGCAGCCGGACGGAAAGGTGCTGGTCGGCGGATCCTTCGATTTTATAAACGGCCGGCCGCGCCGGAATCTTGCGCGGCTGACCCGGGACGGCGCCTTGGACGAGACATGGATGGCAGAGGCAAATGATTTTGTGTGCTCGATCGTTCCGGACGGCGACTACGTGTATGTGGCCGGCTATTTCAGCGCCGTGAACGACGCCGACCGCGTTGGCGTGGCGCGCCTGCGCGCGGAGGACGGCGCAATTGACGAAACCTGGAATGCGAATGTTGACGGCCCGGTCTTTGCCCTGGCGCTTGACGGGACGAATGTTTATCTCGGCGGCGGCTTCAGCGCGGTCGGGGGAGAGAATATCCGCGCCCTTGCAAGGGTGGCCCAGGCGGACGGGGCCGCTGACACAAACTGGGTTCCCGGGATTGATGAGGTGGTCTATGCCATACAGGTGGCTTCCAACGACGTCTACGTCGGCGGGGTGTTCGGTATGATCGGCGCGGACAGCGCTTCCAACCTGTGCCGGGTGAGCTAGGAAACAGGGGCCATGGACACCAACTGGCTGGGATCGGCGCAGGACGATGTCCTTGATCTTGCGATTGACGGCGACAAGCTCTACGTGGCGGGAGAATCGGAAGGGTCTGTCTATTTCCTGGCGATTCAGGGCAATTCCGGACTG
>JAXGSX010000489.1:0-1605 GCA_040775225.1 Kiritimatiellia bacterium
ACCATCTCGGGTCCGGCGTCGAGAAAAGCCTCGACCGCCTCGGCCGAGTAGAAATTGCCGGTCTCCTCCTTCATGTAGGTGATCACGTCCTCGCGGCTGTCGGCAACGCCAGCGTCCCGGGCGTGGTGGTCCGTTGCAATGAACTGTCGGATTCCGCCTATCCGGTATTGATCGGCGGCAGCAATGGGTTTGCCCGAATCGAGGGCAACCTGATTCGTTGGGCCTGGCATGCCGTTGCCGGCTCCGGGCAGCAGGGAACGGGATACGAAGCCGCGCATAACCGTTTTGTGCATGTCGGGCCCGGCTGGCCCGCGCACGCGGTGGACATGCATGCCTGGCGCCGGCTGATGCGCGGGCACGGAGGCGCGTATCCCTACCTGTCCATCGCCGGGGATACGATCAAGGTCCACCACAACACCTTTGAAGATGATTCGGTCGCCATCCAAAGTTACCGCGCCTTGCGGCGCAAAGTTCTGCCGGCGGAGCCGTCGTGCGGGGTTTGTGTCCGCGGCGTGCCGCGGGTCGGCGCGGAGATTTACAACAACCGGTTTGTTGCCGGCGACCCCGGGCGGGCTTGCCGACAGATTGACAATGTCGGCGCGCCGCCGGGTTGCTTCGATCGCGCCAATTTCCGGGTGTTTGACAACGTTTTTGGCGCGGACGGCATGCTGGTGCCGTTGTCGTTGGAAACCTTACCGCTGATCCGGTTTGTCCGGCCGGAACTGACCGTTCGGCGGGTCGGGCGGACCTGGTCCACGCGCGAAGCAAATGTATTGCGTGCCGGGGAACAAATGCCCGTGGAATTGGAAATCGAACTCATGCCGCCGCTGCAAATCAAACATGCGGCGGTTTTCGCGGGCAATCTCGAACTGGAGCCGCGGCAATTGTTTTCCGGCGCCCGGGCGCCCAACGCGGGAGAAATCGTCCTGGACGCCGCCGAATGGGAGCCGGGGTGTTATTTCCTGACGGTGGAAGTTGAGGATGAGCGTGGTGTTACCGGCCGGCATTCGACTTCGTTTGCCGTGGCCGGCGGCGATAAGCAGTCCTCGCGCTAACAACAACAGGAGGGATACAACATGCGAGCAATGAATAATTGCATGCCCGGGTTGCACCCGGGCACAGCCGCCGCCTGCCGCGGTTGCCTGGCGGCGGTGCTGGCGGTCATGGCCTGCGCGGCCGGCGCCCAGACCATCTACGTTGACGTCAACACCGGCGATGACGCGCGCACCGGTTTGGGCGATTGGACCAATGCCGTCAAGACCATCAGCAACGGCGTCGCGCAGGCTGGCGCCAGCGGGACGGTGCTGGTGGCCACCGGGGTGTATGATGTGGCCGAAAACGTTACTGTTGCCAGCGGCATCAACCTGCGCAGTTGGAATAACGGCGCCTTGGATCCGGAGAACACGATCATTGACGGGCAGGGTGTGACGCGCTGCCTGTATCTGAACAATGCCGGCGCGCGGGTCAGCGGGTTTACCTTGCGGAATGGCAATGGCGAAGGGAGCGTCCTGGGTTATGCCGGCGGCGCCGCGCTGATCAACAACGGCGGCGTCATTTCGAATTGCCATGTCGTTAATAACCGGGCCAACCAGTATGGCGGCGGGA
>JAXGSX010000490.1:0-1593 GCA_040775225.1 Kiritimatiellia bacterium
ATAAGATTTATCACCGCATCGAACAGATCGCGGGCAGCGTCATCGTGGTGCAGGCGGAAAATGTCAGCTACCACGAACTGGCGGAAGTTGCTTCCACCCGCGGCGCTTCCCTGGCGCAGGTCATCCGGCTGGAAGGCGGCCGGGTATACTTGCAGGTCTTTGCCGGCAGCCGCGGGGTGGCTACCGACGCCCAGGTGCGGTTCCTGGGGCGCACGATGCAGGTGGCGTTTTCCGACGCGCTGCTCGGCCGGGTATTCACCGGCAGCGGCCAGCCTCGCGATAAGGGGCCGGCCATCACGGAAAACCTGATTCCGATCGGCGGACCTTCGGTCAATCCCGCCAAGCGCATCATCCCCCGCCACATGGTGCGCACGGGCCTTCCCATGATTGATGTTTTCAACACCCTGGTGGAATCGCAGAAACTACCGATCTTTTCCGTTGCCGGCGAGCCTTACAACAATCTCCTCGCGCGGATTGCCCTGCAGGCGGAAGTGGACGTGATCATCCTGGGCGGCATGGGGTTGAAACATGACGACTACCTGTTTTTCCGCGATATTCTCGAGGAAAACGGCGCGCTTTCGCGTTCGGTGCTCTTTATCCATACCGCCGCCGATCCGACCGTGGAATGCCAGCTGGTGCCGGATATTGCCCTGGCCGTGGCCGAGCAATTCGCCCTCCAGGGCAAGCGCGTGCTGGCGCTGCTGACCGATATGACCAATTTCGCGGATGCGCTGAAGGAGATCGCCATTACCATGGAGCAGGTGCCGTCCAACCGCGGCTATCCCGGCGATCTTTACAGCCAGCTGGCGGCGCGGTACGAGAAGGCGGTGGACTTCGAAGGCGCCGGCTCGATCACGGTGCTGGCGGTCACCACCATGCCCGGCGACGATGTGACGCATCCCGTGCCGGACAATACCGGTTACATTACCGAGGGGCAGTTCTACCTGCGCAACGGACGCATTGAGCCGTTCGGCTCGCTGAGCCGGTTGAAACAGCTGGTCAACCAGCGCACCCGCGACGACCACCGCACGGTCATGAACACCATGATCCAGCTTTACGCGGCGTTCAAGGAAACGCTGGAAAAGCGCGCCATGGGCTTCCGGATGAGCGCCTGGGACAACAAGCTGCTCGCATACGGCGAGCGCTTTGAAAAGGAACTGATGGATTTGACCGTGAACATTCCGCTGGAACAGGCGCTGGACCGCGGCTGGCGCATCATGGCCGATTGCTTTGATCCGGAAGAAACCGGGATTCCGAGCAAGCTCGTTGAACAATTCTGGCCGAAGGACAAAGCCGGCAAGCCCGATGCCCGTCCGGCGCCGGCGGCCGCCGCCGCGGGGTGATCGGCATCCCCGGAGTTGGCCGGTTGACTTTGGCGGTCAATGTTTGCCCTGTGAGACATGCCCAAGCTTAAATACACGAAAAACGAACTCAAGGCCCAGCGCGACGGATTGATCCGGTTCGAGCGGTACCTGCCGACCCTGCTGTTGAAGAAACAGCAGTTGCAGGTCGAGGTGCGCCAGTTGGAGGTGCGCCTGGCGGAGAAGGCCGCGGAAGCCCGGCGGCTGGAAGACTCCATGCGCGCCTGGATAA
>JAXGSX010000491.1:0-1588 GCA_040775225.1 Kiritimatiellia bacterium
AGCAGGTTGGCCAGTTCTTCCTGGAACGACTGCAAGTCTTCCTGGCTCGGACGGTAACCGGGACGGGTGGCGCTCAGGGCCAGCCGGCCCATCTGATCGAGCATCCAGCCGGCGCTGACACCGTCGCTGAAAGTCACCTGGCCGCTGGCGACCGCGCCGGGCTTGACCACACGGTCCAGACTGACGGACACCCCGCCGCCGGCCGGCAAATCTTCTGCCTCCGCATCGGCGGCGGCCGGCGGGGGCGGCGCCTTGGACAAATCCACCGCGCCTCCGCCGGCGGCATGGTCTTTCAACTGCAAGTTCATGTCCAGCACCAGGAAGCGCACGTCCATGAAAGTCAGGGATAGTTTAAATTCCTCGTTGATTTTGCGCTGTAAATCCGCCAGGGTGCACCCGCCGGCCACCCATTGTTTGACCGTTGTTTTCTGCGCATCGGTTAATTCCATCGGGGCACTTCTCCTTCCTGAATCCGTGACGGGGTTTTATTTTTATTACATAATGATGCGTAAGCAACCATTTACGATTTATGAAATAGTCACCAAAAATGCGGGCGCTGTTTGACGGAAAAGACCGCCCTGCGGGTGAGGCCGGGATGTCGCATCTGCTTTGTTTCGAAGGATCCCGCTTTGCGGGATAAATCCCGCTCTGCGGGATAAATCCCGCTTTGCGGGATAAATTTGCAGCTTGTCCCGCAACAGCGGGATATGTTTATACAGCTTCATCCTTCGCGCCCACGCGCTACGCGTGGCAAGCGCGCATCCCTGTCCCAATCAGATTGGGATGCGGCATACTGACCTCATCACGGATTCAGGTCCTTGGTAAATAAAGTTCTCCGGCATTATGGCGATTATCAGGCGCTTGTCCAATAAAAAAGTTGCGTCTCGCAGGATGCGCCGCGCGCAGATGCGCCCGGGCACAGCGGAATTCATTTGACATGCCTGCCGGCCTATGCCAGCATGCCCTGACCTAAGCGCGCCGGCGCATCTTCATCGCGGGTTCAGGATTATGGCAATGAAAATATCGGATTTAGTGTCGTTGCTGGATGGTGAATTGGTTTGCTGCGAAGACAAGTTGTCGCACGAAACCAGCAATTTCGCCGCCTCCGATCTCCTCAGCGATATTCTGGCGTTTGAAAAGGACGATTACGTGCTGCTGACCGGTTTGACCAATCCGCAGGTATTGCGGACGGCGGAAATTACCAACGCCGCCTGCGTGGTCATGCTGCGGAACAAGCAGCCGCAGCCGGCCGCAACCGCCCTGGCCAAGCGCAACGGCATTCCCCTGGTGCTTTCGCCCTGCGGCATGTTTGAAGCCTGTTGCCGCATTGGCCGACTGCTGGATCAACAAGGAAAGCGCGATGGCTGAATTACGCGAACGCCAGATTAGACTCGTCCATGAACTGATGTACCAGCTCAAGGTTTACGAGGTGATGACCCGGCAGGTGGTGTGTTTTCCACCCGCCGCCACGTTTCGCGAAATCCAGCTCTGCATGAAGGAAAAACGCTTCACCGGCACGCCCATCGTGGAAGGCGGATTGCTGCAGGGGATCATCAGCATTCAGGATATCATCACGGCGTTCGACATG
>JAXGSX010000492.1:0-1579 GCA_040775225.1 Kiritimatiellia bacterium
ATGTTTCCTCCATACTGTCTTTAATACCGCCCGTCCGCGGGGCGCCGCCGCCGGGTTGCAACCGCCCGGGGGTAATGCCCTCCAGCGCCGCCCACAGACTGCCGGGGTCAGCGCGGCGCTGCCGGGGACAACGGCATGCCTCGTGATTCAAATCGGCTCCGCACCCGGCGCACAGTCCCCGGCAATCGTCCCGGCAAAGCCAATTCGACGGAAAGCTCAATATAATATCTTCGCGGATATCCGGGGTCAAGTCAATTGCGGCGTCATCGGCAGCCAACCGGTAAGCGCGGGTGAAATCCGGCGCCGTCTGGCGCTTTTGGAACCAGGCGCCGCAGCGCGCGCAGAGGCATTCCATATCCAGGCTCAGCGATCCCCGCACCAGCAATTCATCGCCGACGCACTCGGCGCGCAGATCATAATGCAGCGCGCGGCCGGGCCGGACAAACGGCAGCGTCTCCAGTTCCAGGTCCACCGTGTCAATTTCACCGCGGAATTGCCGCGGGCGTTTGCGCAGGCATGCGGTATCAATGATCATCATGAAACTTCCGTTGCAGGGCGCGATGCACAAAATCCGGCACAAACAGGCTGGTGTCGCCGCCCAGGGACGCGACTTCGCGCACCGTGCTGGAACTGACGTAACTGTAAGTTTCCGCCGGCATCAGGAAGATGGTTTCAATGTCGGGCGCCAGTTTGCGGTTGGTCAGGGCCATCTGGAATTCGTATTCAAAATCCGAAAAGGCGCGCACCCCGCGGATCACCGCCCGCGCGCCGCGGCGGCGGGCATAGTCCATCAGCAAACCGTCAAACGGCTCGACTTCCAGGGTGGGCATCTCCGGCAGCAATTCGCGCGCCATGGCCACCCGCTCCCCGACGCTGAAAAGCGGGTTTTTATGGCCGCCGGCGGACACCGCCATCACGACGCGTTCGAACAAACGCAACGCGCGGCGCAAAAGATCCAGGTGGCCCAGGGTCAAGGGGTCAAAAGTGCCAGGATATATAGCCAGACTGCGCAAACCTTCACTCCCCGGCGCCGGCGCGCCGATACATGCAAACCCGCGTCTCTCCGTAACAGCGATCGCGCACCAAGTCCCAATCCGGAGACGCCACCGGCTCCAGTCCGCGCGCTTGTTCCAATACCAGCCAAGCGTTGGATTCAAGGATACCCCCTTGCGCCAACGCTGGCAAGAGTTTTTTGATATGGGCGCCACTCCGGTCATACGGGGGGTCGGCCAGGACCAGGTCGAAACGCGCGGCGCCGGCCGGAGCGCGGCCATCCAGAAAACGCAGCACATCGCCGCACACACAGACGGCGCCGGCGCCGGACGACAGTTGCGGCAGCGACCATGCCGGGACGGGGCCGATGATGGATTCGACGTTCCCGCGCAGATTGTCGTAAATCCGACGGTCGCGTTCCACCCACGCCACCAGGACTGCGCCCCGGCTCCAGGCTTCCAACCCCAGCGCGCCCGTGCCGGCGTACAAATCCAGCACGCGGGCGCGGTCCAGCCGCCCGCTCACCAGGTAAAATATCGCCGCGCGCCCGCGAGCCTGGGTCGGCCGCCCCGGCCCGGACGGCCCC
>JAXGSX010000493.1:0-1576 GCA_040775225.1 Kiritimatiellia bacterium
AACCATTCCCAGGACGGTTTGACGCTCTTGTCGCGCGGCTGTCCCTGGCTGTAATAGGTGGCTTCATCGGCGGTAGCGCCGTTCAGGTGGCGCACGGCGCTGCGTATGCGTCCGTCCGGCTGCGCAATGGGCGCCAGCACCAGCCGCATGCCGGCCGCCAGGCCCCGCAGGTCCTCCCACTTGCGGCCGCGCAAGTCGGTTCCCTGTTCCAGTATGTTAACCAGATTCAGGCAGGCCGCGCAACCCTCCATTTCCGCGCCATGGATGGTGGATATGATCAAAACCACAGGCCGGCTGCGTCGGTCCGGATCGAAAAAATCCTCCAGGTGTCCGCCCAGGATGGCGCTGTTCATCTGGGACCGGCGTTCGATCGGCTCTGGGTCCCCGTAAGCCACCGCGCGCAACGGGCGGCCGCCCTGGGAACGGCCGGCTTCAAACACCTTGCCGGCGCGCACGCCATCGAGAAAGGCGTTTACTTCATCCCATCCGGTGATCCAGTAATCCGGCGCGGACATGAATTCTTCCCGGCGGATGGTTGTTGCTGATGATATCTGCATATTTCACCCCCTAAAACCCGTCCGGGACGCGCGCGCGCCGCAAGGCGCGGGTCCTCTCAAACAAAACGTCAATCGGCTCGACTTTGAATTCGTTCAGGATGTCCGCGGCGGTCATATCCGTCCGGTCGCAACAAACCAGGTGCCACGGCTCGCCCTCCACATGTTCCAACCGCACCGCATCGCCGTACTTGCGTCTGACCGCAACCGGGAACGGTTCCGGCAGATTCCGGGGGGTGACATGGTAAAGCTGGCAGTCAAGGTTGATGCGGGCGGAAATGAAACTCACGCTGTCGAAGGTTTTGGCAACGATCCCTCCGATCGGATTGACGATGTAAGCGGAGCCGTTTTCCACCGCGCTGGCGATGTACATCCGGCAATCGCGGGCATAGGACGGCAAGTGCGTTCCGCCATGCATGGATGACAGGAAACAGCAGAGTTCCACCCGCTCGCGGCGATAGTATTCAAAGAGCTCCGGGAAATTCAGATCGAAACAGACGGCAATGCCGACCCGGCCGAAATCGGCATCGAATACCACCGGCGCATCGCCCGGCGTTACTTCATGATGTTCCATCTCGCCCGTAGTGGGAAACAGCTTGTCATAAACACCAGCCACCCGGCCGGCGCGGTCGAACAGCACGCCGGAATTGAACAGGCGGCCGGTTGCCGGATCAAGCCGCCCCATGCCGGCGGCGATATACATTTTGTATTGACGGGCCTTGCGCGACAAGAACTCCTGGATATAACCTTCGCCGGGCACAGGCTCGGCCAGTTCCCGGCCGGACATCACGCGCCCGGCGCCGTCCATCAGCGCATTGGACATGAAATGTTCCGGCAGCAGCATTATATCCGGCCGGTCAAGCGCGGCGCGGTCAATCAACAGTTCCCATATCTCCCGCACGCGGTCGCGCCCCTTGCGCACGTCGTTGACATTGTTCATGTACCGCATGGTTGCCACAGTTACCCATCTAGCCATTTTCCCTCCCCCAAGGCGGGCGCAAGCCCGCAACCCAATTTATATT
>JAXGSX010000494.1:0-1560 GCA_040775225.1 Kiritimatiellia bacterium
AATGAGCCATTGCATTTCACGTTTGACGTCGGCCGGTTTGCCCATCGGCAGAGTTCGTGTCACGGACACACCGGCAATGATGAACAGGTCGGCGCCATCGCGAGTTTTCATCCGGCAGATTTTTTCATAGTCCATGCCGTCTTCGTATTGGAAGCCCTGGAATCCGCGCAACCCGCAAGCCAGCAGGCGCGGCGCCATCTGCATCAGGTTGCCGTCGCAATGCCAGATAAGTTTCACGTCGGTTTGCAGCATCGGCGCAATCGCGCGGGCGAAATGCGGGAACCAGATTCTGTCCAGCGATTTGATGTCCACCAGCGTGCCGCGCGAATCGGCCATGTCGAAATCCATGCGGTTCAACGGCGGCAACCCGCCTTCCGCGAAAGCCTGCGCCACGGCGCGGTTGACAAGCACCGCTATGTCGGCATCCAGCGCAAATCCGCGTTCCATCACCTCCGGGTAAAGCGCATAGGCCATGAAATAATTTTCATATCCGTATTGACTATATGCCAGCCGGGGGAAAGCCACGCGGTTATAGGGCGCCTTGAGGATATCGCCGCCGAACTCTGCCTGGGCCTTGCCTTCACTTTCCCGCATCAATTTCAACGTTGCGCCGGCATAATCGGGATCCGTCCTGATTTTCTCCAAGCTTGCTTGTTTTTGCGGAAATACCTTTTGCTCCATGTGTGCGATTACGGCTTCCGGCGAGTCAATGGCCATGCCGTCCAATTCTATCTGCTGCAGCCCGGTGGTGGCGGTGCGCGGCTGATCGGAAGCATAGCCGGACCGGCCGATTGTCAGCGGATTGCGGGGAATATACTGGTCAATCATACAGATTCCGGCGCGGCGCTGCATTTCCAGGTATGTCTTCTCGGGCGCGGCGGCATAGGAACCTGGCGGCGCATCAGCCAACCGCTCAATCATGCCATGTTCCATTAAAAAAAGGCACCAGGAAGGAATGCCCCTGACCGGTTTGCCCCGGATTGTGTCCAGCGCCAACTGCGCATTCGCTTTTAATGTCATATCCACATCCATGCGTACGTCGGGACGCCCCGCCCTTTTTTATGCAATGGAGCCGGGACGCCCTCGTCCCGCTCCGCTCTCGTCTCGCTCCGCTGCTGCCGGGACGGGGGCGTACCGGCCCCATTGCCATCAATCTTTCAACTTGTATTTACGCGCGGCAATGGCCGGTTTGACATTGCGCTTGACCACATCGCACAACGCGCGCTGGAAGGCGGCCGGATCGCGCACCTGCACGGCATTGCGCCCGAACACCACGCCGCCGGCGCCGTCGCGCACCTCGTCGGCCGCCAGTTGCAAGGCCTCAATCTGTGTCGGACAGCGCGCCGCGCCCAATCCCAGCACCGGCACCGGACAACTTTTCGTCACCGCCTTGAAATCGCAAGTGTAAAACGTCTTGATCAGGTCGGCGCCCAGTTCGGCGATAATCCGGGCGCAGGCATGCACCTTGGCATGCAACTCCTCCGCCGCGAGATTGTCCGGATCGGCCGGGTAATACTCGCCGATCACCGGCATGCCCAGTTCCTTGGCTTCCGCGCAAAG
>JAXGSX010000495.1:0-1556 GCA_040775225.1 Kiritimatiellia bacterium
CCACCGCCAATCCCCAGATCATGGTGGTTAACAGCGCGGCAAGGTAGTCAAGCGGCATGGCGCACATCCGGTGTGTAAGGCAAACATGAAATCCCGTCACGGATTCAGGAGGAATTCATCCGCGATTTCCGCGGCGGCCGCGGGCAGGATGCCGGCTGAGCGCGCCAGGTCAATCACGGTGTAACGCTCGCGCAATTGGTGGCAGTGGAGGGCGGCCTCGATAAAATGCGCCCGGGTGCAGCCGATATCTGCCACGCGGTGGGCGGCGCCGGCCGCCGCCAGGCATTGCTTGATTTCCGCGGGCGGCACATGATTCTCCGTGATAATCCCGCGGAGGCGCGGCCAGAGTTCCGGTTCGGCCCGCAGCCGGCGCGCGGCGACGGCGCTCCGGCGCCGTTTGCGCGCGTGCTCGTTTTCCACTTCGGCTGCCAGGCGGCCCCAGTAGTGGGCGTCGGTCGGCTCAACGGCTTCGCGGAATTCGGGCGCTGGTAAATCCAGCAGCCGCTGATACAGGGCCGCCGCGAAAATCGTTCCCAACCCCACCTGGCGGCCATGGTAATCATGCTTCAATCCGCGTTCCATGGCGATCATGTCCAGCGCGTGGGAAATCAAGTGCTCGCCGCCGGAAGCCGGGAAGGAGGTGGCGGCCATGGTCATGGAAACCCCGGAATAGATCAAGGCCTGGAACAGGGCCTCCATGGCCGCCGGATCGCCCCGGGCCAGTCCGGCGGGATGGCGGCGGTACCCGGGTTCCAGGTCGTGGATCATCTGCGCGCAAACCGGGCAGTAATATTCTCCGAACAGCAGGCGGCTGATTTGCCAGTCGCAGATGCTGACCGGTTTGGCCAGCACGTCGCCCAGTCCGGCGGCCGTCAACTCGCGCGGCGCCGCCGCCAGGATATCCGGATCGGCAAGGATCGCAATGGGGGATACGCCTTCCACCACGCGTTTGACACCGTCAATGGCGGGGGCGATATTGCTGGAGGCATAGCCGTTCATGGAGGCGGCGGTGGCGAAGGTCATGTACGGCAGTCCGCTTTCGTGCGCCAGCCACTTGGTCAGGTCGCTGATCACGCCGGCGCCGGTGGCCAGCAGCAAATCGGACGGCGGCATCCGGGTTTGCAGGGCGCGCAGCGTCAAGTCGTCGCAGACAGGCGAAATGCCGGAAGCGGGGTCGGGAACGATCAGCGTCTGGAGGGCCAGGCCGGCGCGGCGGAGGGCATCCCCGCAGGCGCGGCCGGCCACGGCCTGCGTGCGCGTGTCGGCGAGCAGGGTGATGCGGCCCGCATCCGGCGCGAGCCGGCGGACTGCCGCCGGCAATTGCGCGGCGGCGTTGGGCGTGTAAATCACCTCGCGCAAAGGCACACGGTGCGCGCGCCCGCAGTCGCAGTCAAAACTGCGCCCCAGCAATGAACTTGGGTTCATGCGCTACTTGACGCGCTTGCGCACATCGTCCAGTTGGCCGGCGCTGCCGAGATAGCGGTTCTTTTCCTCGATATACTTGGCGAATTCGGCCATGAAAACCTTGCCCGGCGGGCGCAGGTCGAAATTCTCGG
>JAXGSX010000496.1:0-1554 GCA_040775225.1 Kiritimatiellia bacterium
GGCCGAACGGGCATCGGGAAACAGGGCGAAATCCGCGCGTGGCGGCAGCCGGCGCCGGTGTAACACCGCGGGATTTTCATAATCTGCCAGGTATGGCTTCAGGCGGATAATCTGGGCACGCATGGGCAGTCGTAAAAATGGTAAAACAACACGGCGGGAAACAATCCCATCCGGGCAACTGGAACGCAATTAAAACCTGTATAACCCTATATTTTATTCCGTTTCCTGAATTTCAAATGCCGAATATAGGATAACGCATGGCGCGGCGCATGTCAAGCTGGGTGCGTGTGATCTGCAGGATGGAGTTAGCCTCAGTTATGAATTCCGGACTGTAGTAGCGCCACGGCGTGGCGCATCGGATGCCGAACGCCGTTCGGCTACTACATACCGGCGCATTTAAATTCTCCGTTCTCTCCCTTTGCTCCCCTGCTCCGCCTTCTGTCCAATAAATCTTATTCCGCCCTTGTTCCGCCTTCTGTTCAAAAATAAATCCTTATTCTGCCCCTGCTCCGCTGAAGCTACGCAGAACAAGTTCTGCTCCCTCTCCTGAGCCGTGCACTACAGTCAGCTTCCTTCGCGTTTTTTGCGGTGCAAAATTCAGGAATATAGTATTGCCTATCAGCCGCCGGCGCCATATAATAAAGGCTGTTTTTTTGCTGAGTCGCAAAGCCGGGAAAATATACCCCAAGCCTGGGAAAGGACTGCTGCCTTATGCCGACATACGAGTATGAATGCCGCAAATGCGGACATGAGTTCGAGTTTTTTCAGAGCATCACGGCTGCGCCGTTGAAAAAATGCCCCAAATGCCGCGGGAGCTTGCGCCGCAAAATAGGCAGCGGCGCCGGGTTAATATTCAAAGGCAGCGGGTTTTACATCACCGATTACCGCAGCGAAGGTTACCGCAAAGCCGCCCAGGCCGATTCCAGCGCCGCCAAACCCGCGCCGGAAAAATCCGCCAAACCGGCGGCCAAGCCGGAAAAGTCCGTCAAAAAAGCCAAGCCTTCCGCCGGATAAAGCCGCCATGGATTTTACTGTTGAAGACATATCCCGAATGCTGCGCACCACCGGTTCCACCGTGGAACAATGGATCGCCAACATGGGACTGCCGGCCGCGGAAATCAAGGGGGAACGTCGTTGCCGTTCGGAAGACCTGCGGCGCTGGCTGACCGCCCATAAAATTACCGTCCCGGCGGAATTGCTCGCGGCGGCTCACCGCGAACCGGCGCCGTTGCCGACATTTTGCAGCGCGCTTGAACGCGGCGGCATCTACCATCATCTGGCCGGACGCGATAAACGCGCGGCACTTGCGGAGGCGGTGGAGCGCCTGCCGCTGCCGGACACGCTTTCCGCCGAACTGCTGCTGCGGCGGTTGTTGGAGCGGGAGGAAATGGCTTCCACCGGCGTGGGCGACGGCATCGCGATTCCCCACCCGCGCGACCCTTTGCCCCAATTGACGGCCCCGCTGGCGGCGCTCTGTTTCCTGGACCGGCCGCTGGAATTTGCCGCGGTGGACGGGCTGCCGGTGTACGCCCTGTTCGTGATGGCCAGCCCCAC
>JAXGSX010000497.1:0-1552 GCA_040775225.1 Kiritimatiellia bacterium
CATCAGGGATGAACGCTGTACCAGCTGCGCAAGATTCACCAACGGCGTTCCGCGCGCGCGGGCGCGGATGGCGTCGGCCAGGAACATTGTGCCGAAATCGGCCCGGCCTTCGGCCAGCAGCCGAACGGCCGGCTGAGCCGGCCCGCCGTCAAGCATAGCGACTTCCAGTCCGCGGCTTTGAAAGAATCCCTTTTCCAGCGCGGCATAGTAACCGGCAAACTGGGCCTGATGCTTCCACTGCGGAATGAACGCCACCCGGCCCGCCGGCTGCGCCGCCGCCGGTTCGAACGCCAGCCACCCCGCCAGCCCGAACAAGCAGCAGCGCCGTATATGCCCGGGATTAAACATTGACCCCACCGGCCGCCGCGGGCGCCGGAGCGCTCCGCACTTTTATGGTCAGAATATTGCGGCCATTGTCCCGGCGGTATTGCATGGAATCCGCCATGCGGCGCGCCAGGTGAATGCCCAACCCGCCGATCGGCCGTTTTGCCAGAGGCTGCCCGATATCCGGCGGCGGCGCGGCCAGGGGATTGAACGCATGTCCGTCATCCTCCAGCACAATCGTTGCCAGATCGCCGTCCACGCGCAGGACTGCCTGGATTTTATGGCGGGCCAGGTCGTCGTAACCGTACTTGACGATGTTGGTTGCCATTTCCTCCAACACCAGGTTGGCGGCATAAATGCCGGCGGGGGTGAAACCGCTTTGTTCCATGAAGGCGGTGCATGCGGCGCAAAGCCGGCCAATTTCCAACAGCTCGTTATCCACGGCTAGCCGCATTTCGCCTGACATCAAAGCGCCTCTTCCACGGTGGCAAATACCGGCAGAATATCCCCGAACCCGGCGATGTCGAAAATTTCGCGCACCTGCGCGGCGGGCGCGGCCAGTGCCAGGCGCCCCTGCGACCCGCCCACGCGCTTGGCCAGGGCCAGCAGCACCCGCAGTCCCGCGCTGCTGACATATTCCAAGCCGGCGCAATCCAGCACGATTTTGCGGGCGCCGCCGTCCACCAGGGCCAGCAATTGTTTTTCCGCGCCGGCGGCCGTGCCGGAATCAAGGCGCCCGTCAATTTTTACGATCGTATTATCACCGCGGATGTTTGAGGAAATTTGCATCTTGGCCTCCCCGTTGGTTTTTTGCCTGCATGGCAGGTTGCGGATCAATGACTGGACGGCGGAAAATTTATCACGGGAAGGCGAATTTCACAATCGAAAAATCATCTTCCAGTGCGCCCTGGCCGTGCCAGTCGCGCACGCGGCGCTCCAATGCGGCGATTTCCGGACGGCCGGCCGCGGCCGCCCCGGCCAGGCACTCAACCAACCCGGCAAACGACCACATGGCGCCGTCCGGGCGGCTGATCTCATACACGCCGTCGCTCATCAGGAAAATGGAACTGCCCGGCGGCACGCGGGCGACGGCGCCGGCATATGCCGTGCCGGGCATCCCGCCCAACACCATGCCGCGGGTGCGCAATTCCTGAACGGCCGGAGCGCCGGCGGCCGGAGTCAGGAGCAGCGCCGGGGGGTGCCCGGCGCTGGCATAGCGGACTTCCCC
>JAXGSX010000498.1:0-1545 GCA_040775225.1 Kiritimatiellia bacterium
GCGGATGATATCCGGGTTTTTACCGCCGCCGATCCGCGCCATGGCTGTTCACGGGAGTTGGACGACATCCGCGATGTGCATGCCAATAACGCCGTGGCCGATTTTATCCTCGAAAAGCTGCGCGCTTTCACGGAAACGCCCAACAGTAAAATTATCGCTTCCATCGCCGGCGGGCGCAAGACCATGGGTGCGCTGCTTTACGCCTGCATGAGCCTGATCGGACGGGATGGCGACCGGATCACGCATGTGCTGGTTCCGAGTCCTTTTGACGATGCCCGCCTCTCGCCGCGTTTCTTTTTTCCAGCCCAGGAACAGCAACGCCTGCGGGCAGAAGATGGACAGATATACCTGGCGGAAAATGCCCGGATTGAACTCGCCGATATGCCGTTTGTGCCATTGCGCAACCGGTTAGCCGATACGGGGGGGATGCCTGGAACATTCTCCTTCCTGGTGCGGCGGTTTCGACAACGGCTGGCCGATACCGGAGCGCCGCCGGTGGTTGTGCGCTTGTTTCCGGCGCGGAACATGGTTCTCGTCAACTACACGGAAATTAAGTTGCGCATCCGCACTATGCTGGCGCTGATGTTCCTGCTGGAAATCAACCGGCATCCGCCGCTGCCTCCGGGCCAACTTGAAGCGCATGAAATATTTCGCAGCTTCCTGCAAAGCCAAAAAGGCAATTACCCGCAGACTTGGAGTAAAAGCGTTTCTGTGGAAGACTTGAAACGCGAAATCAGCGCCTTGCGCAATGTTTTGCGCCAAGCCGGCGCTGATTGGATGCCCGGTCTGCGCGCCGATTCGCTGAAACTCCCGCCCTTCGTTGTCCGCGCCTGTCGGGGCGGACGGTAAATCAATTTCAACTTTAAAATAGCAATGCCGCCAAGGCGGCGGAATCTCAAATCTCAATTTTAAAATTTCAAATATTCAGGTAAATTGAATGGACGTCTCCGGACGTCCATTGTCTTTTTGTTTCATCAGATTACGCTATAACCTGAATTTTGCACCGCGCAAGTTTGGCGCGGGGCAAGGCGGCGAGGGTGATGGTGTATTCTTATACATGGAACCCTTGCCAACGCTGCCCCGCGCCAAAAACTTGTCCGCCATAGTCGGACGGCGGCGGATCGCGCGGCCGGCTGCCGACGAATAATGGCGTTTCCGGAAACTATGCTCGCGTAACCATATGGGTGACAGTAGTTAACCCTGCAAAAATTAATTTGCACGCTCTGTGATTGCTTTAAATCATTTCAACGCCAATATTCGTGCAAAATTCAGGTATAAACAACAGCCATAGCCCATAATGAATAAAGTAACAAACCAAAACCATCATACCCAGACCTGCGCAATACCGCTGCAACCGACACTCCTGCTGGCCAGTGTTGGCGGGACGCCGGCGCCCGTCATCTTCGCCATCCGGCAACATAATCCTGATAAGATTGTGTTTTTCGCATCAAGCGACTCACGCCGCCTGATCAACGATTCAATCCTGCCGGCTTTGTTCACATCCCTCGGGCGCATACCGGAACATGAATTCATCATCACCCCGGA
>JAXGSX010000499.1:0-1543 GCA_040775225.1 Kiritimatiellia bacterium
CAATTCCACGGACTCGCGCGCGCGCTGGAGGAGGCGCCCCAGTTGTTCTCCGCCGGCGGCATCCCAACGCGCGGCAGTCGCGCCCCAGGCAACCAGGACCCAGGCCAGCCACCGGCAGCCGCGCCGCCGCCAAACCGCGCCGAGTTTCTTGCCCGGCAGGCTCAAGGCCAGCAGGGCGGCGGCCGCCGCCAGCGGCCAACGCCAATCCCATGCGTCCCAGCGCGCCGCGCACCATATTCCGGCGGCATAAGCGACGGCAATCCAGACCAGCGGGCGGCTGGAATGCGGCAGGATTTCCCGACCGGCATGCGATGGGATCATGCGCCATAAATTAAATCATGCGGCGCATGATTGCAATTCGCAAAAAAATCTGACATGATGCAGCGCATGTCAGTAAAAGCTTCCATCCGATATGTGTGCCGGCAATGCGGGGCCTGCTGCCGCTGGCCGGGCATCGTCCGCCTGCGCCCGGACGAAATTCAGCCCCTGGCCGATTGCCTGGGAACGGCGCCGGCGGATTTCATCGCCCGCTACACCGCGCTCGCGCCCGACCGGCAGGGATTGATGCTTACGGAACAGGCGGACGGCGCATGTATTTTTCTGGAAGGCAACCGCTGCCGGGTGCATGCCGTCAAGCCGCAACAATGCCGCGATTTTCCCGCCCGCTGGAACTTTGCCGGCTTTGAAAAATTATGCCAGGCGCGCAGCATTGGCGCGCCGTCTACAGGTTAACCCCCTGCGCCCCCATGTCGCTTGAACCATCCCATCGTTTGCCGCCCTGGATTCGCGTGCGGGTTCCCGCCGCGGGACAGAAGTACCGCGCCGTGCATACGGCATTGCGGACGGCCGGCCTGCCCACGGTTTGCGAACACGCGCACTGCCCCAATCGCCTGGAATGTTTCAACCGCGGCACGGCCACGGTGATGATTCTCGGCGATATCTGCACCCGCAACTGCCGGTTTTGCGCGGTGCAACACGGCGCGCCCGCCCCGCCCCATCCCGAAGAGCCGGCCCGGGTCAAACAACTGGCGCTCAGCCTGGGCCTGCGTTACGTGGTAGTGACCAGCGTCACCCGCGACGATCTGCCGGACGGCGGCGCCGGAATGTTCGCGGATGTCGTCCGCACCCTGCACGGCATTCCCGTGCAGGTGGAAGTATTGACGCCGGATTTCAAGGGGGCGGAAGCCTCCATTGCCGCCGTCCTGGCGGCCGAGCCGGAAGTCTTCAATCACAACCTGGAAACGGTCCGGCGGCTGCAGCCGCAGATTCGGCCGCAGGCGGATTACGCCAGATCGCTGCAAGTCCTGCGCGCCGCCGCCCGGCTGCGGCCGCGGACGCTGATCAAGTCCGGACTGATGCTGGGCCTGGGCGAAACGGATGCTGAGCTGCGCCAGGCCATGCTGGATTTGCTGGAAAACGGATGCCGCGCGCTGACCATGGGCCAATACCTGGCGCCATCCCGCCGGCACTTCCCCGTGGCGCGTTATGTCACGCCCGCGGAGTTTGCAACCTACCGGGAAGCGGCGCTGCGACTGGGATTCGC
>JAXGSX010000500.1:0-1527 GCA_040775225.1 Kiritimatiellia bacterium
GCGCCATCCGACTTGCGCACGATGCAGGGCGGCAGTTTATCGCCGTCAAAAAAGGCCACCAGCGCGCCTTCGCTGGCGCGCGCCAGTCCGGCGGCCACCAGGCGTTCAATGACGCCGGGCAGTCTGTCATGGTAATGGCTTTCGCCGCGCGTCAAGTCGAATTTTACGCCCAGGCGGGCGTAAATCCGGTCGAATTCGCCCCGGGAGAGCCGGATGAATTCCCGCCATAGCGCCAGGTTTTCCGGGTCGCCGGCCTGCAATTTAACCAATTCATTCCGACACTGAGCCATCCAGGATTCATCTGTCCGCGCCTGCTCGTAACTGCGGACATACAGCCGTTCCAGTTCCTCCACCGGCGCGGCTGCCAAGGCGGCGCGGTCGAGAAAATGACGGTAGCCCTGGATCAGGATGCCGAACTGGGTGCCCCAGTCGCCGAGATGATTGTCGGCGATCACCCGGTACCCCAGGAAGCGGTGCAGCCGGTCGAGGGCGTTGCCGATTACCGTAGAGCGGATATGCCCGATATGCATGGGCTTGGCGACATTGGGGCTGGAATAATCAATCACCACGGTGCGGCCGGCGCCAGCCAAGGGGGCGCCCAGCCGGGGATCGGCCAGCATGGTTTCCAGGCGGGCCGCCAGCCAGTCGTTGCCGAGCGTAAGGTTAATGAAGCCGGGGCCGGCCTGTTCCACGCGCGCCACCGCCGGGTGCGGCGGCGCGTGGGCAATCGCCGCGGCGGCAATTTCACGGGGCGCCTTGCGCAGGACGCGCGCCAACCCCATGGCGGCATTGCACTGGTAATCGCCGTATTCCGGCGCCGCGGCCGGCTCCACCGCCACCGCCGCCAGCGCCTGCTCCCGACCGGGGAAGGCGGCCTGAAACGCCGCGCGCATCCATTCCGTCAATTCATGGTTCAAAGTCGGCATATCCGGATTCCGCTGGGAAACAAACAATGCGCCCGTCCGGCTGGAATCAGCCGGCGGGCGCATTGATCACATTCATGCATGCCTTCCGTTTAAGCCTGCGCCGGTTGGCGCAGCAAATCGCGGTAAACGACCGACAACACGCTGAAATACAACGGGAAGGTAACCACCGCGCCGATGCCGCATACCAGCGACCCCACCATGCTGATGACGCCGGTAATCACCACCATGACCGTCAGCGGAAGGAACATGGCGCGCCAGGCTTTTAATGCCGCCATGACCGCCGGCCAGCAATCCATTTTTTTGTCGGCGATGTAAAACAGCGCAAAGGTTGAAATGGTGTGCAAAAGGATGTTGAAGACGACCAGCACCAGGAGGGCGATCGGCCTGGTGAAAACCAGGAGGGAAACCAGCGCCGCGGCGATGGAAACCACCGCGCAGCCCAGAATCAGCAGGAAGGAGTCCAGGAAGCAATCGAATCCCTTGAAGACGTCCCCGATTTCCGGCTTGGGCTCGTTCCGGTCCAGCAGCCGGAGATTTACCAGCACAACCCCGGCCAGGAGCGGGCCCGCCAGAATACCCAGGGTCAATTGCCCCAGCAGCA
>JAXGSX010000501.1:0-1522 GCA_040775225.1 Kiritimatiellia bacterium
CCGAGCGCGGACATCGCCAGCAACAGCATCACCATTATGTAGCCGCCGCAGAAACATGCCACGGCCGCCTTGGTTCGTTTTCGCGCTAGGCTGGAAGCCAGGAGACGCCGGCCGCGAATGATGATCGCCCGCATTACGCCGTAAGCCCATCGCATCTGCTGGCGAAACAGGTCCCTGGGCGTTTGCGGCGCCTCGCACGGACAGGTCAAGTCCTCCAGGTACTCGATGCGCTCGCCCCCGGCCAGCAGCCGCAACGAATAGTCAACGTCCTCTGTCATCGCGCCCGGCGTCCAGCTTCCGTGCCGGACCAGCAGGTCCCTGCGCACCAGCTCGGCCGACCCGCAGAAGAGGACCGTCCCAGCCCAGCGCTTCAGCAGCGGGAGTATGACCACGTGTATCACGTTGATGATTCCCGTGCCCATCAACGTGCTAAGGTTCTGCCGGGCGTTCGCAACGCGCCATGAAGCCTGCACTCCGGCCAGCGAAGGGTCAAGGGCCGCCGGCGCGGCCAGCCGGCGGAGAAAATCGCGCCCCGGCAGGAAATCGGAATCAAGGATCAGTATGTATTCGCCCCGTGTGTCCCGCAGCATGTGGTTCAGGTTGCCCGGCTTGAAGCCCATGTTGCCGCCGCGCCGGCTGACCTTGACACCTGGGTTCCGGCGCGCAAACTCGTCTATCCGCATCGAGATCGCCGCATCGCTGCTGTCGTCGCCTATCATTATCTGAAGCTTGTCCCCGGGATAATCGAAATCAAGGCAGAGCTGCGCGCAATTCAGGGCGGCCAGCTCGTTGTATGTCGGGATATGGACGGCCACCGAAGGGAGGTCCGCGTCCGCGGGAATCGGGTGGCACGCCGGCCGGGCGCGGCGGTACGCGAGGGCCGCGGCCGTCATCGCGAAATAGAGCCCCGACAAGGCCATTGCGGCGCCGGTCGTTGCGAACAAAAACTGTCCAACCCATTGATGCAGTTCTGTCAACATCAGATTCAACGCATTTCTACCGGCAACCAGGCCGCGGAGTCCAAGGCTGTTTAATGACAGAAAACGGAATGCGTGGCGCCATGGAAAACCATGCGCCGAGGCTGGCCTTGGCAAATGGGCCCATGCGGGAGAAAGTGCAAAAAGAACGCCGGAAACGCAAGCACAAAATTGAAGCCGGATTTTGCGATTGGTCAGAGTGCGGAATCGTGTAATATAACAGGTGCCATGATACAATTGGCGGAAAAACGCAATGTTTTGTCAGGACAATCCGGGGCTTCGCGCCATGGTGCCGGAGCAGCGCCGGAATTGCATGGCGCCGCATGTTGAAACAAACCTTTCTGCATCTCCAAGGCATCGGTGAGGCAACCGAGCGCCGCATATGGCGCGAGGGCATGCGGACCTGGGAGGAGTTCTGCCGGAATTCGTCGCACACCGGCCTCTGCGCGCGCATCCGCGGCCTGGCGGCCGTGGGCGTGGAGGAATCGATGGCGCGCTTCGACAGGGGTGACTGGCGGTTTTTCGACAACCGCCTTCCCTCGCCG
>JAXGSX010000502.1:0-1494 GCA_040775225.1 Kiritimatiellia bacterium
GCAGCTCGGCCAGCTCTGCGCGGGAATTATTGAACAGATGCAAATCAGTTTGCCAGACTGCCCCGGCCTGCATGCTGGAACGCTGTCCGTAAAAGTCCAGGGCGGCGTACACCGGCGCGTAAACATGTTGGAACATCCGGCCGATGGCCGAGGCGCTTCGGATGCCGGCGGCGTCCAGCCGGGCCAGCCGCTCCAGGTCGTAATCCAGCCAGGGGCCGGTGACGCCTCCCACGCCCTGCATGTACTCGCCGTGAATGCGGGCCGGTTCCACCATTTTTTTCACACGCTCGGCGACGGCGGCGATCAACGCCCCGCGGTCGCCCAAGTCGGGCGTCAGGCCCATCAACTGCAGATGCGGACGCACCATGAGCCAGGCCAGGCCGGGATCGCCGGCCTTGATTTGCTCGGACGTCAGGTAATTGACGCGTTCGCGGATGTTTTCAATAGCGTAAGCGGTTTCGATCTTCGGCTCGCCCAGCGCGGCCGCCATGCGCGCCGCATCAAGCGTCCCGTCCGGGAAAATATCCCCGGCCAACTCCGGGAAGAACCGCCAGAATTTTTCGCGCGCTACCTGGCGCAGGATCCCGTAATACAGGGTCTCATCGGCAAACACCGGCAATTCGCGTCCGACCCGGCGGTATACCAGGTCTTCGGTGAAATTCCGCAGGGATTTGGCGAACATCGCCCAATGACAGAACCGCATGTACGACCCGCCGATGCCGCCCGCCGCCGGATTGGCGAAATCCAGGCAATCAAGCATTTTGGAACAATTCACGCTTTGTCCCGCCAGGTCCAGGCTGGTTTCACCGTAGGAGTGTCCGGCGCTGAACAGCATGCCCGGACAGGCCGCCTGGAGCGCGGCTTTCTGCACCGGCATGTCAAAGGCCTGGTTGATATCGCCGAAATTTTCATCGCCGGCGACAATGGCCACGACGGAGGGATGGTTGCATAGGCTGCGTCCCAGTTTATCGAAAGCCTCGCGCAGAAATCCGTCGCGGCCGGCTGGATCGAAAATTTCCGGCGGGCAACGCCGCAAAAAACCCGCCGCAGCCAGTTCACCCGGCGTTTTACCGGCAGGGATGTCCCCCGGGACGCGCCCGGGCGCGCGTTCGTAAAAAAATCCCTTGCTGAAATATTCCGGGACAGCCTGCCGCTGGTCCGCCAGCCGGCGTTGGGCGGAAAGGGGAAAGTCTTCGTTGTACATTTTCCAGGGCAGAAACATGTGGAACTGCAGCAGACCGATTTCGTCGGCCAGGTCGTTGAGCGCCTGGGTGAAGACCGGCCAGCGCATGATGCTGTTGCAATTATGCTCCTTCAGCAAGGCCAGGTACCGGCGCAGGCAATCGCCGCCGTTGTTCATGAACTGCGGGTTGGTGTTTTCCACGTACATCAGCCGCGCCAGGTTGCCTTCCTCGGCCGCGATCCCCAGGCAGTTGAATTTCCGGCCGTTCAGCAGGAAATCGCGGCCGGCAACCTTGAATTCCCGCAAGCCGA
>JAXGSX010000503.1:0-1489 GCA_040775225.1 Kiritimatiellia bacterium
CCGGGATGGCGATACGGTTTACGTAACGAACAATTCCACGTATTACCTCACCAACCAGGTTGACATCAGTTATGCGATCAATGTTCGCAGTTGGGCGCCGGACGGCGGCCTGGACCCGGACACCACGATCCTGAACGGCAATTACCCGGACACCACCAACCGGATATTTTTCCTGAATAATTACGGGGCATGGATTCGCGGGCTGACCTTGACCAACGGCTGCTGGTGGTCCACTTCCACGGTGGCGCCCTGGACCGGCGGCGGGGCGGCGCATATTATCAAAGGCCATTTGACCAATTGCGTCCTATCCGGCAATCGGAATTATCACAACTATGGCGGCACGGCCAACGGCGGCGGCGCATTGTTTCTTGGCGGCGGGAACGGGCGGAGCGGGACGGTTTCCAATTGCAAAATTACCGGCAATATATCCACCAACAATGGCGGCGGCGGGGTGAAAGTGTGTTATGGCGGGCCATGGCTGTTGGATAATTGCGAACTGTCATACAATGAAACCACGAATAGTTCTTCTAGCGCTGGTGGCGCCTTGAATGCCTATGTGCCGGTTGATCTGGAATTACGCGATTGCCAGATATTTTCAAATGTCAGCCGTGCCGGCGGCGGCGGAGTTTCAATGTCAACCGGCGGCCGCCTGACCCGTTGCCGGATTTATGGCAATATGTCCAGAGCCAGCGGCGGCGGCGGCGCGTATCTGGGTAACAAGACGCTGGCGCGCAATTGCCTGATATACAACAACACCTGCCTGCCCAGCGGCAGCAGCATCGGCGGCGGAGTATATTTTCCAAGCGGCACCAACGGTTTGATCCAGAATTGCACAATTTACAGCAACACGTCAACTTACGGGGGCGGCATTGGTTTTTACAACTCCACCAGTTTTGTTGAAAACTGTGTCTTGTGGGGCAATGAGTATTATGTCACCGGTTCCAATTACTGGTTAAGCCCGGAGGCAAAAGTATACATGACCAACTGCTGTACGGCGCCGGACCCCGCCGCGTATGGCGCGAATTTGATTGCCACAAATTGCATTGACGATGATCCCGTGTTTGCCCCCGCCGGCGATCTGCGCCTGAGCCCGGATTCGCCCTGCGTCAACGCCGGCGTTAATCGCGAGTGGATGGACGCCGAGATTGACCTGAATGGACTCTCGCGCATTGACAGGTTCATGCGGCGGGTGGATATGGGCGCGTTCGAGTATCATCACGCGGGCCTGATGTTTCGGCTAAGATAACATTTTCCCTGGAAATTGTGAACAATGGAGTAAATTTCAAAAGTCCCCTGGCGGGCTTGTTCCACCTGAGGCGGACAAGCCCGCCGGAGATCCAGGTTGTGTAAAACCTGAATCCGTGATGAGGTCAGTATGCCGCAGATGCGAGGCGCGAAGGATGAAGCTGTATAAATATACCGCGAATCCTTCGCAACAAAGCAGATGCGGCATAATGGCCTCACCCGCAGGGCGGTCTTTTCCGCCAAA
>JAXGSX010000504.1:0-1483 GCA_040775225.1 Kiritimatiellia bacterium
ATCCAGGCGCGCGACACGCCCTCCGCGCTGCGGCTGCGCGACGAGCTCCCCGCCGAAATCCTGGCGCGCCTGCCGGACAGGAACCCGGAGGATTTCCGCGTATTTTGCCAGGACGAGCTGCTCCGGCAGAAGGAGCAGACGCTGGACACCTTTCGCCTGCTGGCCGCCAGCATTGCCGCTTTTTCGCTTGTGGTCAGCGGCATCGGAATAATGAATATCATGCTGGTCAACGTCAAGGAGCGCACCCGTGAAATCGGGGTCTGGAAAGCCATCGGCGCGCGCGACCGCGATGTCCTGTCGTATTTCCTGGCAGAATCCGTGCTGACCTGCCTGCTTGGCGGCCTGTTCGGGGTTCTGCTGGGAATCTATTTCGCGACGAGCGCGGCAGGGTTCATCGCAGAATCAATCACGGAAACCGAAGGCTGGTCGCCCGTGTTCCGGCCGGCCTTTTTCCTGGTGGCGGTGGGAACCGCCTCGGTTGTGGGGCTGCTTTCCGGCATCTTTCCGGCAATGACCGCCTCCAGGCTCGATCCCGCGGAGGCGCTGCGCTATGAATAGGCAAATGCCGGGATTCAATGGTTTCCGAGGCGGCGGATTCGGGCATCTGGCGCCTGCATTGGCCGCCGGACTGTGCCTGGCCGCGGCGCCCGGCGCCGGGTTTGCCGGAGATGCGTTATTTTTTAAAGACTGCGCCGGGCTTCCGGCCGGGACTGTCGCGCCGTTCGAGGTCGCCGACCGGCTGCAGTTGGCGCTGACGGATAGTCCGGCGGCCGCGCTCGATCACTATGCGCTGGGGCTGCGCCTGCTGGGCGCGCTGCGCCGGCCGCCGCCGGACCGTGCGCTCGCGCCGGAAATGGGCGTCTTTTGCGACATCGTGGTTCGCATGAGCGCCGGCGCGGACTGGCGGGCCAGGCTGACGGCCGCCGAACTGGCAGGCGCCCTGCCTGTCCCGCAACTGGCCGTACCGATGGCGGCGCTGGCGTACGACCCTGAAGGGCCGGTCCGGCAGCGGGCGATCAGGGCACTGGGCAGGATCGGGTCGGCTCGCTGCCTGGAAACACTGGCGGCGGTTCTGGCAATGAGCGGCGAAGGCCACTGGTTCGAGCGCGAAAGCGCGGTCCAGGCGATGGGGGAATGCAACAACATGCCCGGCCTGCTCGCGGCTCTATCGGACACCAGCGAGGAAGTCCGGCGCATGGCCGTGCGCCATCTCGCGCGGCAGCCGCGTTTCGACGCGAAGGCGCGCGGGGCGATCGAACGCGCCCGGAGCCGGGAAAAGAACAGGACAATAAAGGCGGAACTGAAATCGCTCCTGGATGGCAATCATGACTGAAAGGCAACTATTCAGGCGCCGGGGTTCAGGGTTCAGATCTGATGCCCGCGCGGGCCGTCATCCTGGATTGCGGCCAGGCATTGCGCTCGCCCTCGCGGCCGCGCTCTGCTGTCCCGCCCTTGCTGGACGCGGCGCAGCATTGGACATGGA
>JAXGSX010000505.1:0-1471 GCA_040775225.1 Kiritimatiellia bacterium
ACCCCGGCGGTTGCTGGTAGCGTTAATGCGGCTGTCCTCGATGCGCATGATCACCGGACGGTAAACCTTGCACTTGCGGTCCATGTCGAACACCAGTTGCACCTCCTTGACGGTGCCGATACGCACGCCCTGAAACGACACCGGCGCGCCCGATTCCAGGCCGTCAATGGTTTCATCAAAGTACATCACGCAGTCAAAAGTCTTTTCAAACAAACGGCCGCCGCCGAAAAGCAGCAGCCCGATCACCGACAGCGCGGCCGCTCCCAGCACAAAAGCGCCGATGACGGCCGGATTGGTTTTTTTGCTCATTGTCCATACTCCTTTCCGCTCAAGCCGCCGGACCGCGGCGCAAAAATCGCTGCACCTTGGGATCCGGACATTCCTCCAGCATAGCGCGCGGCGCGCCCCGGGCGATGATGGTGCGCGTTTCCGCGTCCAGGAACACGCCGTCGCCGCCGATGGCGAAAATGCTGGCGAGTTCGTGCGTCACCACCACGAAAGTCGCACCCAGGGTCGCGCGCAATTCCAGGATCAGATCGTCCAGCAACCGCGCGCTGACCGGATCCAGGCCGGCCGAAGGCTCGTCGCAAAACAGAATTTCCGGGTCCAGGGCCATGGCGCGCGCCAGGCCGGCCCGTTTCCGCATCCCGCCGCTGATCTCCGACGGATAATAATCCTCGAACCCGGCCAACCCCACCAGGGCCAACTTGAAGGCGGCCAGTTCGCGCATCTGTGCCGGCGTCAGCCGGGTATAGGCTTCCAGGGGCACAGCTATGTTCTCCGCCAGGGTCATCGAACTCCAGAGCGCTCCGCCCTGGTAAAGAATGCCGATCCGGCGCAGGATGGCGGCGCGGCGCGCTTCATCGGCGTCCCAGAAACTTACCCCACCGTACATTACCCGGCCGGCGGCCGGGCGCTGCAGTCCCACCATGTGGCGCAGCAGCGTGCTTTTGCCGCTGCCGCTGCCGCCCATGACGATGAACACATCGCCCCGTTTGACGTTAAAATTCAAGTCGCGCTGGATGACCGCGCTGCCGTAGGCCAGCGTCATGCCCCGCACCTCGATATGCATGCCGTCATCGTCCATGTCAGAATCCCGCCAGAGTGTAAATCACGGAAATCACCGAGTCGGCCACGATGATGTAAACGATCGCGTTGACCACCGCCGCCGTTGTCGCCGCGCCCACGGCGGATGCGCTGCGTCCGCAAAACATGCCCTGCATGCAGCCGGACAAGGCGATCAGGACGCCGTAAACCGAACTCTTGATCAAGCCCGCAAACACCGCCTGCACGGTCACGGCGTTGACCGTCTGCGTGTAATACTGCGCAAACGTCAAATCAAACAGCAGCACGCCCGCCAGGGCGCCGCCGAGCATGCCCAGAAAATTCGCGTAAGTCGCCAGCAACGGCATCATCAGGATCAGCGCCAACTGGCGCGGCAAAACCAGGAATTCCATCGGATCAAAACCCA
>JAXGSX010000506.1:0-1467 GCA_040775225.1 Kiritimatiellia bacterium
AACCGGCGCGCCAACACGTTTGACTTTCTGGGCTTCACGCATTATTGCGGGAAAAGCCGGAAAGGCAACTTCATGGTGCACCGCAGAACCAGCGGCGCAAAGTTCCGCAAGAAATGCAAGGAATTAAACGCATGGCTGAAGGCGGTCAGGAACGCGATGCCGACGAAGGAATGGTGGCCGATACTGGCCGCCAAACTACGCGGGCACTATCAGTATTACGGGATCAGCGGCAACATACGCGCCTTGCAGCGCTACTATGCAGCCGCGCTCCGGCTGACGCGCAAATGGCTCAACCGACGCAGTCAACGCGGAAAATTCTGGCATAAGCAATTCGCGGAATACGTGAAACGCTACCCGCTGCCGAGGCCTGCAATCAAGCATAATCTGTTTACGTTGCCGTTCGTTTCCGCCTTAAGCGGTTCCGCCTCTGGCGGAAAATGAGTTCTGCCGAAGAGCCGGATGCAGGAAATCTGCAAGTCCGGTTCTGTGAGGGGCATTGAAGTTTCCTCACAAGGTTTAAATATTGTGACACTCGCCAATCGAAAGAGGCGAGAAACAGGGAATACAAAGCAAACCTAAACGAGGAAATCATATTATGTCTACTCGACATGCATTGTTGATGGGATGGCTTGGCCGGGAGATTTTTCCTTGCGCCCGCCGGAGCACAATGCTGGCGCTTGGTTTAGCTCTGACTGCATCGTGCGCATACGCGCAACGCACTCTGCATGTGGCGCCGAACGGTTCGCATGATAGCGCCGGTTATTTTCCGGATTGGGCCGGCGCATCCACCAGTATCCAGGCGGCGGTAAATCTGGCGACCAACGGCGATGTGGTTTTGGTTACCAATTATCCCAGCCCGTATTTATTGAATAGTAATATCGTTGTTTCCAGTTCCATAACGTTGCGGAGTTATAATGCCGGTGCGCTGGATGCAACCAATACGGTTTTGGATGGACAGGGGCTGGTGCGTTGCCTTTATCTAAGCAGTGTCGACGCCTTGATTGCCGGGTTTACCTTGACCAACGGCAACGGCCTGGGTAATGGCGGTTTGACCCACGGCGGGGGCGCGTATATTGCCGGCGGCATCCTGTCCAATTGCATCGTGGCCGGCAATGTTGCCGATACGCGTGGCGGCGGTATATATGCCAGCGGCGTCAACGGCCTGATTACGGATAGCTTGATTGCCGGCAATATTCAGACAAACAACGCCTCAACGGCAGCCATTCATGGCGGCGGCGGCATTTATCTCATCAACAGCGCGAAATTGCGACGCAGCCGTATCGTTGGCAATCGCGCCTGCTATCAGCGCTATTACACCGGCGGCGGCGGTGTTCTCTTGTATGCCACCGGCGAAATCACCGATTGCCTGGTCAGCAATAATATAGCTGAAATTATGGGCGGGGGGATTCTTTTGCATACCTATGCGGCCGGGCAAGTGGTGAGCGGCAATGTCATTGCCGCTAACAT
>JAXGSX010000507.1:0-1454 GCA_040775225.1 Kiritimatiellia bacterium
CGCCTGGGGGGGGGCGGGGGCCGGCGGGACCCGCAGGCTGGGGGGCGGCCGGCGCCGGCCGCCCGCCGCCGTGAATCTGCCGGTGACAATCAACCTGCGCCCGCGCGAAACCGTCTGGCTGCGGGCGCTGTAGGGCTGCAAACATTGCCATCCAAGGGATATATGCAAAAAACCATCCGTCCGCGCCAGCTTCTGCCGGGGTTATGGCAGTTCCGGGATACCTGCAACGTTTATGTGTTGAAGTGCGGCGACGCCGCCCTGGCGGTGGATTTCGGCTCCGGCGCGTGGCTGAAAATGCTGCCGCGCCTCGGGATCAAGCGGCTGACGGATGTCTTTCTGACCCATCACCATGCCGACCAATGCGCCGGGCTGGAAACATTGCGGCGCCGGCCATTTGCGGTGCATGCTCCGCGCGGCGATGAAGTGTTCCTCGACCCGGCCAAAATCCGGGAGCATGCGCGGGCATTGGCGTCCATGCCTTACGTGCCCTTCCCCGACAGTTACGGGCGCCTGGCGCGCGGCATCCCGGATGTGCTTTGCGACGTCCGCGCCAATTCGGAAATCTACATGCACGGACTGTGTCTCCGGGTGGTTTCCACGCCGGGACATGGCCTTAATGCCTGTTCCTATATCGTGGAATTCGCCGGCCGGCAGCTTTGCTTTTGCGGCGATGCCGTCCATGCCGGCGGCACGGTCTGGCAGCCGTTCAACCTTGAATGGGAGCACTGGACCGGCAAGGGCGCGCTGGCGGCCTGGGAAGGGGTCCGGCGCCTGACGTGGATCGGCCTGGATGTTTTATGCCCCGCACACGGTCCGGCGATCTTGAACCATGTCGCCCGCGCGTTGCGCCAACTGGACCGGCGCCTGTTGGGTTTTTACCGGGCCAAAGGGTCGCCCTGCACGGGGGAAAAGGATCATTTCATACTCCCGAGTGAAGTCTATGCCGGCGGAGCGCGCCGGTTGCTGCCGCACCTGTATGCCGGCCCGGCCAATGCTTACCTGTTGATTTCGGCAGCGGGCGAGGCTTTGCTGGTGGACCCGACCATGGCGGATGTGAAAAGTTTTGAATCGCTGCTGCAAGGTCCGTTGCGGGGGGTACGTCCGACCGCGGCGCTGGTCAGCCATGCGCATTATGACCACTACGAAGGCATCCCATATCTCCAAAAACGCTACGGGCTGAAAGCCTGGCTGCATCCCCGGGTGGCGGAGGCCATCCGCCGGCATCCGCGCGGCCTGTATCGCGGGATGAAGCCGTTGCGCATTGATCATGTCTGGCCGGCAACCGGCGCATGGCGCTGGCATGAATATACCTTCCGGGGGGCGCCCTGGCCCGGGCAGACCTGGTGGCATTGCGTGTTCATGGCGGAGGTGGACGGCCAAAAGGTGATGTTCGGCGGCGATTCGTTCCAGCCGGCCTCGCGCTGGAACGGCACGGGCGGATTCTGCGCGGCCAA
>JAXGSX010000508.1:0-1444 GCA_040775225.1 Kiritimatiellia bacterium
GGGAATATCCCGACGAACTGGTGCACAAGCTGGGGTGGGCCGGATTGTATTGCCGGGAAATCATGTTCAAGGCCGGCCTATTCGTTTACCGGCTGGCGCCGATTTCCGAAAAATTGCCGGTCTGGGCCTTCCGCGAACGCGTGTCCGGGAAAGTCGCGGCCGTGGCGGCAGATGGCATCGCCGTCGCCGCCAATGGCTTGATTGCCGCGCATGGCCGGCCGGCGGCGTTTGTGGCCAGCCTGCGTGAAACGCCAACGGAAATCTCCGGCAATTTGATTGACCCGCGCGGCCGGATTTCATCCTCGAGGATAACTTTGCCGTTGGATGCCTGGGAAAATGTTTTAAGGCCGGGCGTCATGACCGCCGAAATCCATATTCCTCCCGGGCGCAGCATGCTTGCTTCGGACTGCGGATTTTCGTTGCAATGGGCGGTGCAAATCATCCAAAAACATCTGGCCCGGCAGGGCGCGCGCTGCCTGACCTGCATGTCCTGGATTCTAAGCCCGGATTGGCCGCAACTGCTGCCGGATTCCAACCTGGCGAAATTCATGCGCGAGGTCTATCTGTTTCCCATCCAGGCGGGGCCGACCGTGGGCGTCAACTTCGTCTTTCGCCGCCCGGCGGAGGAACTAGATTTGCGGACGGCGCCGCGCCGAACCCGGTTGCAGCGCATCATGCTGGATAAACTTGCTAAAAAAGAGCCATTGCATGCCGGCGGCATGTTTATGTTATTGGAGGATGCCGGCAAATATGGCACGCAACCTTATCAATGAAAATCATAGGCCCTGAATTTTGCGCCGCGCAAGTTTGGCGCGGGGCAAGGCGGCCAGGGAGCGGGTTGCTGGCAGGGAAGATTTCCGGGCTTGCCCAAATGGATATACCGGCTGTTTCGAAGCTTGCCAACCTTGGCCGTAAACCATAACATAAACACTACAAAAAACGCGCATTATGGAAGGGGTCGTTTAATGGCGGATGGATTTGCAAGACAACGCTGGTATCTTGAATTAAAATTGCACACGTTGCTGCCCCTGTTCGCGGCAAATGTTTTGCCTGAGATAAACCCGTCTGCCATGTGCGCAATCACGCCGGCGATCGAAAACCCATATGAAAATGTAGATTGGGGCACGGCCGATTACGTGCATTCAATGTCGCACCAGCATGGTTATGGCATCGCGACATTGCGGCAGTTATGGGAGATGGGCTATCGCCATGTTGCCTGGGCTAATTATTACCCGTCGTGTCCAAGGGATTTTCCGTTGCCGGACGAGTTTTTGCGGGAGCATCCGGACGCCCTGGCGGCGCCCAACGCCGAGCAACACAGCTTAAAGGATGACGGCTTGCATTTCAATGCCCTGGGCAGCTTCTATGCGACGGGCCATGGTGATTTTCCCCGGAAATTAGCGCGCGCTGTTTCCCCGCTCGAATATGAATTCCGCGGCTTGAA
>JAXGSX010000509.1:0-1435 GCA_040775225.1 Kiritimatiellia bacterium
CATCCTTCCAGTGGATGGGCAGGATGGGGGCGCGGAGCATCTCAAGGAGTCCTTCCCGGATCACGATCAAAATGCCGGTCAGATTACCGCTGTCCACCGTGGAGATGTAGAGCGGATGCAATGGTTGCAAAGTCTGGGTGTTGTACCAGTTGTAAAAATGGCCGCGGTAGCGTTCTAGACGCTCCAGCACCGTCAGCATGTTTTCGGTGCGGAAGATGAACCGGCCCGCAGTGATGAATCCAAAGTCGTAAGCCGCCAGGCCGCCGCCCAGCGCCATGCCGATGTTGGTTGGCGATGTCCGCTCCGCGATGATGCGCGCGGGGGTTTCCTGGCAGTTGTCCGGCGGCAGCCAGTTGTTTGCGGGGCCGGCGAAATGTTCGAAGTATGCCCAGGTTCGCCGTGCCAGTTTCCGGAGAAAGGCGTTTTGATCGGGGGTCAGCCGGGCGCGGCGCCGGTTGCGGGGCCGGCTGATGAACCATGCAATCAAGGGCGCGGTCATCCATGCGCCGCAGAGCAGGATGGCCATGGCGTTGCCGGGCATGACCCGGGGATCAAGCCCCGCGCTGCAGATCAAAGCCAGCGCCGGGGCGGTCCACATTTCGCGTAAAATGTGCGGAAAAGAAATCCGGGCGGTGCGTTCGCTATGGCTGGCGGTTTTCCATTCCAAGAGGCGGCGTCGAGTCCCAAGGCGCCAGAATACGCGGAAAATTGCATCGAGGTAGATCACGCTGTGATATGGCAGGCAGGCGAGGTACAGCAGGTCAATAGCCCATTGCCGGGTTTCAAGGGCCGCGATATGGCGGAGATGAATCGTCAGCGGCGTCTGGCTGGCTTTGCGGAAAAACGCGCAGATCGTCCGGATCGCCGCCGGCAAAAAGAACGCTGCCAGCAGCCCCAGCGTCCAGCCCGCCGTGGAAGCAGGTTGCAGGAAGCAGGCGGCGGCCAGCGTGATGAACATCGCCGGCGTGGCCAGGCTGCGCCGCAGATTGTCAAAGATCATCCAGCGCGCCAGGGCGCCCAGCGGATTGGGAATGAGCTGGCCGCCGGGGCCGGGCGCCTTGGGGAACACCCAACTGGCGATCTGCCAGTCGCCGCGTATCCAGCGATGCCGCCGGTTGACATCCGCGAGATAACGCGATGGTTCGCTCTCGACCAGTTCCACATCGCTCAGGAATCCGCAGCGCGCATGGTTGCCTTCGATCAAGTCATGGCTCAGAATGCGGTTTTCGGGAAAACGGCCTCCCGTCGCCGCATGGAACGCCTGGACATCATAAATTCCCTTCCCCACGTACTGTCCCTGTCCAAACAGGTCATGATAGACGTTGGCGACTTCCCGGGTATATGGGTCCAGTCCGACTTCGCCGGCAAACAGCCGCGAAAAAATTGACTTTTGCGCCGCCGTGAGGCTGACCGCCAGCCGCGGTTGCAGCACCCC
>JAXGSX010000510.1:0-1428 GCA_040775225.1 Kiritimatiellia bacterium
CCATGGTCTGGGCGCCCAACATGAGTTTGGGCGTCAACGTTCTGTTCGCCTTGACGGGCAAACTGGCCGGCGTGCTGGCCGATTATGACATTGAAATCGTGGAGATGCATCATCGCCGCAAGAAAGACGCGCCCAGCGGCACGGCCCTGCGCCTGGCGGAAAACGCCGCCATCGCCCGCCGGCAAAACCCGGGCGCGGCCCTGGCGCACGGGCGGCAGGGCGCGCAATCCGCCCGGGTTCCGGGCCAGATCGGCATGCACGCCGTCCGCGGCGGCGACGTGGTCGGCGACCACACGGTGATTTTCGCCGGCGATGGCGAGCGCGTGGAGTTGACCCACCGCGCCACCCGGCGCGAGTGCTTCGCCGCCGGCGCCCTGCGGGCGGCGGCCTGGGTCAAGGGACGCAAGCCGGGATTGTACAACATGCAGGATGTGCTCGGGCTGAATGCCGGGATTTGACCATGGAAGCCGGATTGAGCCTTGGCTCGAACATGGGCGACCGGCTGGCCAACCTGGCCGCCGCGCGTGACCGGATCGCCGCCTGCGCCGCCTTGGCCTTGACCGCGCAGTCGCCAGTCTACGAGACCGATCCGGTGGACGTGCCGCGCGAATACCGGGCGCTTGAATTCTTGAACGCGGTTTTGATCGTCGAGACCGCGCTCTCCGCCGCAAAATTGCTGACGGCGCTGCAGGCGGTGGAGCGGGAAATCGGCCGGCAGCCGGGACAACCGCGCAATGCGCCGCGGGTGATTGATATTGACATTATTTACGCCGGACGGCGGGCTGTCCGGCGCGGGAATCTGGTGATCCCGCATCCCCGCTGGCAGGGCCGGCGCTTCGTCGTGCAGCCGCTGTGCGATGTACGGCCCAACCTGCGCTTGCCGGGGCAAGCCGCTACGGTGAGCGCCATCCTGGCGGATCTGCCGGCGGCGCCGCGGGTGAAATTATGGAAGGCAAAATGGTGAAAACACAAAATACAACGCCGCCGGTGAAATGGACCGCCGCCAAAATTCAAGCCTTGAAGAACCAGCGTAAAATAGCCTGCCTCACCGCCTACGATTATGCCTTCGCCAGACTGGTGGACGAGGCCGGCATGCCGCTGATCCTGGTGGGCGACTCCGTGGCCACCACCATGCTGGGTTACCACCACACGCTGCCGGTGACCATGGACGTCATGCTCCATCACACCGCCGCGGTGGCCCGGGGCGCCCGCAATGCCCTGGTGGTGGCCGATATGCCATTCCTGTCCTACCAGATTTCCGAGGAGGACGCCCTGCGCAATGCGGGCCGCTTCCTGCAGGAAGCCGGCGCCGGCGCCGTGAAGTTCGAGGGCGGCGCCTTCCGCGCCCCGCTGATCCGGCGCCTGGTCCAGAACGGCATTCCCGTGCTGGCGCACATCGGGCTGACTCCGCAAAACCTCCGGGTCACC
>JAXGSX010000511.1:0-1426 GCA_040775225.1 Kiritimatiellia bacterium
CCGTTTGGGGCTTTGACGTGGGACGCTGTCCTGGACCATGCCCGGCATCGCCAGCCGGTTTTTGATTTCGAAAAACAAGCGCCGTTGCGCCTGATCCGCCTGAATCCGGAGAATACCGCCTCCGGCTTTTTAAGCCTGGAGGCGTTGCTGCATTACCAGGCTCCGCTGCGTGAATTATGGCTGGCGAAGGCGATGCAAATGTATGCGCGGGATTGCCGGTGGATCGCAGAAGACGGCCTGGCGATGGGCGCGGGTTTGTATAACGTTGCGACCGGCGAGGTGACGGAAGTGCGGGAGGTTATGAATGTTCCCGCCGCCCAACAGGGGCAATGGCGTTATGGCGGATTTGTCGGATGGATACGTTCCGGCATGCATGCGGCAATGTTCGCCCGCGCCGCGCTCGCACTGGCGCCGTATTTACCAGGCCGGGGGGCGCGGGAACTGGGGTTGGAAATCCTGGGTAAACTTCATCGCGATCAGTTGCGCTGGTTCAGCGACATGGAAGGCCGTCAGTTTCCGGAAGATTTGGCCTGGATGCATCATGTTTACAGCGGCGATGCCGCTGTCAATTGGCTGTGGGGGTACTGGCAGGCGCGCGCAAACGCGTGAGGTTACGGGAATCCCAAAGCGGCCCGGTTCACCGCGCCCGCGCACGGCTGCGTCATGCGGGCGGCTCGCGACATTTGCCCTCCAGTTGGGAAAAAGGTGTAGGTGTTTTGGAGGGCGAGCGTCCCCGCGAGCCGTCAGCCTTGGCGGAATGTTAAGCATGACGCAGCCCTGATTCACCGCGTGCCGGGCAGCGATTAAGGATTGACATGCCGTGCGGTTGTGTTATTTTCAGCAAAGAGTATTCTAGTGTATTCGCACGTTGCGGCGTTTCCGCTAAAAAGTTGCAGGGATTTACGATGAAAATATCAGTCACGCCGATCAGTGTGGCGCAGATCATGCGCGCGGGCAAAATGGATGCGGAAGGCTTTGTCAATTACTGCGCGGAATGGGGCGCGGATGGGGTGGATATTTTGGACTCGCAATGTTACGCATGGTTCTGGAAGGACAAGGCGCGTGAGTTCAAGGCATTGCCGGGCTGGTTGGGCCGGGCAGGGATAAAACTGGCGGCTTGCGCCACGGGCAATAATTTCGCCAAATTCAACGAGGAGGCATTGCTGGCGCAGGTGGAAATCGTGAAGAATGCCTTGCGCGAGGCGGCGGAATTGGGCGCGCCCGTGCTGCGGATTTTCGGCGGGCACCACGTGGACAACGGGGGTGAGCCGGGCATGCAAACCCATGCCGGCCTGCCGCTGATCATCCGCGGAATCGAGGCGTGCCTGCCCGATGCCGAGCGGTGCGGGGTGGTGCTGGCGCTGGAAAATCACGGGCGGCTGCCGGGCCATTCCTACGAGGTGCGGATGCTGCTGGATCATTTCAA
>JAXGSX010000512.1:0-1425 GCA_040775225.1 Kiritimatiellia bacterium
AACAGTGTGCTGTCCCGCCATAAACCGGGCTACCTGCTGATCCTTTACGGCGCCAACGATTTGCTGCACGGCCGCGACCAGGCAAGCACAATCGGCAATCTGCGTTACATCATCCAGGCGGCGAAAAACAATAAAACCGTGCCGGTAATTTCCACCCTGACGCCCATGACCGGCGATTACCATCTCTGGGACAGCGGCGAACAGCGCCTGAGCAACGCCATCCGCGCCCTGGCGAACGAGGAAGGCGCCTGGCTGGTGGATGCGGCCGCGGAATTCGACCATGATCCGGGCTATATGTCCATTGACGGCCTGCATCCCAACGATGCCGGCTGCCAATTGCTGGCGCACGCGTTTTACGACGAAGTCAATTGAGTAGCTTCCAAAAGTCAGATTTTGAAAGCAGTATTCAGTATACAGAAGTCAGCAGCCAGAATCGCAAAAGATATAAGACATTGACAGCAAATATCTTGTATTTATTCTGAATTCTGATTCCTGAATTCTGAATTCTTTCAAAACGTTAGGTCAGTCCCAGCACGCGCAAGGCCGGATCAATTTTGCCCAATGGCGCTGAAACCTGCAATCCCTGCACGGCGCCGGCAATGCGGTCGCGCAGCTCGCAGGCAATTGCCGCGCCTTCCTGCAGGCCTTCCTCCTTGGTTTGGCAGCGCGCCATGCGCGATAAAATTGACGGCGGCACAACTACCCCGGGCACATGCTGATTCATGAACTCCGCATTGCGCAGCGAGGTCAGGGGGTATATCCCGGCAATGATCGGAATTTGACGCGGGTAGCGCCGCACGCGTTCCAGAAAACGCAGCAGGGCGTCCGGATCGAATACCGGCTGCGTAATGGCGAATTCCGCGCCGGCGTCAATTTTCGCGTAATACCGCTCGATTTCCCGTTCCATTTCCAATGCCATCGGGTTGGCGCCCACCCCGACCAGCATGGTTGCCGGCGGGTCAAGCGGGTGCCCAGCCGCGTCGCAGCCGGCATTCAAATTGCCGGCCAGGCGGCACAGGCCGATCGAATCCAGGTCAAACACGCCCGTGGCGTCCGGGTAGTCGCCCAGCTTCGGCGGATCACCGGTAATCAGCAGCCAATTGTGCAAGCCTACCGCCTGCGCCCCCAGCCAGTCCGCCTGCATGCCGATCAAATTGCGGTCGCGGCAGCAATAATGGGGCAAACATTCAATCCCGGCATCCCGCTGGGCCAGCATGGCGGCTATGACCACCGAAATCCGCGCGCTGGCCCGCGGGCCCTCCGGCAAATTCACCGCATCCACCCCGGCGGCCCGGCATTTCCGGCAACGCTCCAGGAAGACCGGCACGCCCGCGGCGGCGCGGGGCGGCAGGATTTCCACCAGGCGTACCGGCGCGCCGTCGGCCAGTTTGGCGCCCAGGGCCGATTTTTCCGCCATGGACCTGG
>JAXGSX010000513.1:0-1420 GCA_040775225.1 Kiritimatiellia bacterium
CATAGTGGACTGGTGCGAGCATCTGCGGCTGCTGGAGGACGCGGCCGGCCATTACGCCGAGTACATGCGGTTCGCCGGGCAGAACCTGCACGCCATGGGGTGTTTCCAGTATGGCGATGACAATACGGCATCGCAATACGTCACCGGCGATCCGCGGATACATGACAGTTCGGAAAACATGCTTGCGCGCGTGCTGGCGGCCAACGATCTCATGTTCTACGCCTCCGTGGAATTCATCTGCACCGAAAGGCTGGGGCGCCGGGAACTCGATCCGGAATGGTATTTTGCCGACCGCTCCGGAAGCCGCGCAATCAGGCTATGGGCCGGCAAACCCCTGAATCTTAATTTTCTGCACCCGGAGGTGGAAGCAGAAATGCTGGCAGTGGCCATCCAGTTGGCGCAATGTTTTCAGTATCAGCCGAATTTTCTGGGAATCAACTGGACCGCGTATTTTTCCGGATTCTGGATTCCAAGCTACCGGAATTACGTTCACCCTTATAACGACGAGGTGGATCCGCTGGAAACCGGGTATGATGATTTCACCGTGGGGCTGTTCGAAAAAGACACCGGGATCATGGCGCCCGCCGCCGGCGATCACCGTGAACCTGGAACCGTGAACCCCGCCTTCGGCGGGGCAAGCCGTGAACCTTCCATCTACGAACAACGCTACCGGTTTCTGACTTCCACGGAAATAAAGCCGAAATGGCTGGATTGGCGGGCCCGGAAGATGGCGGAATTTTTCGCGAAGGTAAACCAGGCCATCGGCGAGGTCCGCCCGGGCCTGGAAACCGTGGCCGGCTGTTATTTGAATTTTGAGCATGTCTGCGAATGGCACAAGCGTAAAATCGGCGTGGCCGATTATCTGAATCTTTTCGGATGGAATCCGGCGTCTTTCCAGGAGCATGAGCGGGTATGGCTGATGCCGTGGCTGCCGCTGGCCGGGCGGTATCAGCCTGCAAACCGCACGGAAAATTACGCCATGTCATGGCAATGGAATAAGGACCCAGCTTTCTACGGCCTGTTGGCTGATCAGCCGCGGCGGGCGATAATGTTCCACGTTGGCTGGATCGAGGTCGAGCGGGTGGCGGCGAATTATCCGTATCGGGCGGGGTGGCCGCGGCCATACCAGCAGACGATGATGGCGCAGCAGCGGGAGGAGATGGCGCTGGAGCCCTACGTCCAGGCCATGATCGGGATGGACCCGCAGATGGTAATGATGGGCTTCACGGATCAAACGCCTTATATCGGCGTGGAGGAAACACAGCGCAAATTCACGCGGGTGCTGCGGCGCCTGCCGTGGGGCCGGTTCGAGCCGGTGTTGGACACCGGGTTTGACTCCAACTTCGCCATCCGCGCCATGCATGCCGGCGGCGACTATTGGTTTTATGTCGCCAATCCCGGCTACTGGCCGATCCAGGGG
>JAXGSX010000514.1:0-1417 GCA_040775225.1 Kiritimatiellia bacterium
CATAGTGGACTGGTGCGAGCATCTGCGGCTGCTGGAGGACGCGGCCGGCCATTACGCCGAGTACATGCGGTTCGCCGGGCAGAACCTGCACGCCATGGGGTGTTTCCAGTATGGCGATGACAATACGGCATCGCAATACGTTACCGGCGATCCGCGGATACATGACAGTTCGGAAAACATGCTTGCGCGCGTGCTGGCGGCCAACGATCTCATGTTCTACGCCTCCGTGGAATTCATCTGCACCCAGCGATTGGGACGCAAGGCGCCCAACCCGGAATGGTTTTTCACCGACCGCGAGGGCAAGAACCAGGTCTCCCTGTGGGCCAATAAATTCCGGAATCTGAATTTCCTGCATCCTGAAGTGGAGGCGGAAATGATCGAGGTGGCGCGGCAACTGGCGGAGGGTTTCAAACATCAGCCGAATTTTCTGGGAATCAACTGGACCACTTATTTTGACGGCTTCTTCATCCCCAGCTATCGCAGCACCGGCGCCCCGGCGCCGGAATTGGACCCCCTTGAAAGAGGTTACGGCGATTTAACCATCGGCATGTTCGAAAAGGACACGGGAATAAGAGTGCCAGCCGCCGGCGACAACCGTGAACCTGGAACCGTGAACCCCGCCTTCGGCGGGGCAAGCCGTGAACCTTCCATCTACGAACAGCGTTACCGGTTTCTGACTTCCGGGAAAATGAAGCCGAAATGGTTGGCCTGGCGTTCACGCAAAATGGCGGAATTTTTCGCGAAGGTAAACAGGGCAATCAGCGAGGTCAGGCCAAGCCTGGAAACCGTGGCCGGTTGCTACTTGAATACGACGCACATGGCGGAGTGGAAAGCCCGGAATATCGCTTTCCAGGATTACCTTGATCAATGGGGCTGGAATCCGGACGCGTTCACAGGGTTGGACGGGGTATGGCTGATGCCGTGGCTGCCGCTGGCCGGCCGGTACGCGCCGGCTTCTGCCGCGGCTGATTACGCTTATTCCTGGCAGGGCAACCATGATCCGGACTTTTACCGCGCGTTCGCCGGGCTGAACCGCCGGGCAATCATGCTGCACGCCGGCTGGATCGAAGTCGAGCGGGTGGCGGCGAATTATCCTTACCGTGAGGGCTGGCCGCGGCCATACCAGCAGACGATGATGGGGCAGCAGCGGGAGGAGATGGCGCTGGAGCCCTATACCCAGGCCATGATCGGGATGGACCCGCAGATGGTGATGATGGGCTTCACGGATGTGTCGCCTTACGTGGGGGTGGAGGGCATGCAGCGCAAATTCACGCGCGTGCTGCGGCGCCTGCCGTGGGGCCGGTTCGAGCCGGTGTTGGACACCGGGTTTGACTCCAACTTCGCCATCCGCGCCATGCATGCCGGCGGCGACTATTGGTTTTATGTCGCCAATCCCGGCTACTGGCCGATCCAGGGG
>JAXGSX010000515.1:0-1414 GCA_040775225.1 Kiritimatiellia bacterium
GCTCATGCATCGTCTTGATTTCCGCCTCCGTCAGCGCCCGATCCAGCACCAGCGCCTCGTCCACCAGCGTGCCATGCGGCGAACGCATGCTCACGAACAAATCCCCCGCCGGCCGGGCCGGCGCCCCGCCCGCGCCATACTCTTTCTCGTAAATCTTTTCGCCGTCCAGCCACGTCTGCTCGCGCTCCGGCGTCCAGGTGAATACCGCATGGTGAAACGTCCGGCAGAAATCATTGCTCAACCACCGCGATCCCCCGGGATACACCAGGCGCTGCCGCTCCCGGCCGCCCGCATGGCTGACCGCAAACGCCCCGATCTTCCCCAGTTGCAGCGGCGTCTGCCCGTCATAATGCTGCGACCAGGTCGGCTTGAACCAGCAGGCCATGGTCCCGGACGAGGCGTTCGTCACGCTGAACCACGCCGGATATTCCAGCGGCGGCCCGGTGAACAATCCCAGACACCGGCCAACCGGCCCCTCCGGAAACCACGCCGCCGCCGGATCATCGGCATATTTTTCCGGGATTTCCACCGGCCCGGCGAATGCCAGAACGCCGCTCCATACCGCTAACATCACCAGCCATGAAAAAATCCGCCCTTGGTTCATTCGCATTTGTGCTTCTCCTGTTTGTGTATGGTTGTGTGCAGTTTTGCGGTCAAACTCTCCTACCCCCCGCTACCCGTCATCGTCGGCGCAAAACAAGGTCAAGCGCGCCCTGACGCTGGCTCCGCCGGGCTGAAATTGCGGCGCCAGTTCAATCCGTTCTGCGCCCGGCTCCCACGCAAGCGGCCGGCCCGGCAGGCCCGCGGTTTCAACCAGAACGCCTTGGGCGTCATACCGCCGGCAGCCGCCGGCATCGTCCAGTTCCACGTACTCGCCCGTGCCGATATCCACCGGTATTTTCACGGAAGTTTGCCCAATCCGCAATTCCGGTTTCCGCAGGATCACCGGCGTCAGCGGCAGAGCGTGAATCGGACCGATCCGGACTGCAACCGCGCCGGCGGCGGGGATATTATTCAGCCAGAGATTCAGGCATTCAACCTGCTGGAAATCAACCTGTGACCGGTACAGCCGGTAAAGATTGCCGGAGTACGGCCAGCCATAATCTTCCAACCGCGCGCTTTCAGGCTCGACCAGTTCAACATAGCGCCAGCCGGTGAAATCCAGCACAACGTAATGATCGGCGAATCCCGTAATATGCCGCGGACTCAGCAATTGCAAATTCAAAACCGCGCCGCGGCCGTCGCCTGCCACCCAGAATCCCAGGCCCAGCCGATCATCGGTCTCCAATTGCACCTCCCGGCTGATGGCCGCCCAATCGGATTGATTGCCGCCGCCGGCCGCCGGCCGGCGCAAGTTCAACGGCGGATTAAATATTTTGCCCACCCGCGTCCACGCCGGCGGCGGCCCGGGGAC
>JAXGSX010000516.1:0-1393 GCA_040775225.1 Kiritimatiellia bacterium
ATTTGGAGTGCGGCGACATGATGAAGAACAAGCGGACGCGGAGCGGCGTAAAGTTGGCATTATTAAATTATAGGACTGACCCCTGGTGCCCCCCCTGGTGCCCGACCCCTGGTGCCTCTGATGAAGAACAAGCGGACGCGGAGCGGCGTAAAGTTGGCATTATTAAATTATAGGACTGACCCCTGGTGCCCCTTTGGAGTGCGGCGGCTTGATGCCGCTTTTCTCCGCATCGCTGCAATAACTTTCGCAGCGCCGGCGCATTTCATCGTAACGCCGCCGGGCGTCATCGTTGATTTCCTTGAAATTCATGGCAAACAGGAAGCGCGTGCCCGGCGGCGCGACGTCCAGCATGTCCATTCCTTTCTGCACGGGGCTGCCCAGCATAAATACTGTCCGCCCGGCGAACGATTCCAGCATCCGGCGCGGCTCGGAATGATTTTGCGCCTTGGAGAATACGCGGTTCAAGCCGCGGAGGTTCGGCAGCGTGCGGAGCAGGGAGTATTGATGGTCGGCATTGGCGCAGGAATGCATGTACAGGCCGTTGGCCGCCCGGCTTAAATCCCGCAACCCCGGCATGCCGAACCGCTCGAACATTTCGGGATTGATGCTGCCGCACTCATCCTCAGCTACGTAGCAGCCCAGGTCGCCGGGCCCGTACCAGCGGGCGTAACACAGGGTGTTGATCGCCCCGACATGCCGGATATAGGCGGAGACAAAAGAGCATAACAGGCGCGAGCATTTGTTCACCAGTTCTGCCACCGCCTCGGGCTCTTCATACATGGCGGCGAAGAAATCGGACTTGTCCCAGATCAGCGCGGCAATGTCCAGCGGACTCTGGATGTCCGGCGGACTCAGCGGCACGTCCGGCCCGAATTCCGCGCGCAGTGCGTCCGCCATTTCAAACAACCGCGCCAGGATCGGCGCGTTGCGGCAGTCCGGCTCGCGCAAACGCGCCGCATCGGCGGCGGAATGCACGATCGGCCGGGCGCAGGCGGCGCTGCCCTGGATTTTTTCCAGGGGACACCCGAATGCCGCCGCGAAAATGCCGGTGTTGGTAAAGAGATTGATGAACGGCACGGAATCATCGTCAAACTCTCGCAGCCATCGGCCTTGCGCTGTATAATGCCCGCGGAACCAGGGAATCCAATCGCGCACCGGCCGGCTGGATATGGCGAAGTCGCCCAATGCCTCAGGCAATGGCGGATGGGCTACGGACACGGTCAATCCGTGGCGCGCCGCCTTACCGGTAAACAAAGCCCGCATGAAATCCTGGTTGCGTTTTATGATTTTTTGCATTATATGTTCCAAATAAACATTGACCCGTTAAATGTCACAATCGTAATATCAAGGACAATGAAATGTAAATGGCGCAATTTGACCAGAATATGTCATA
>JAXGSX010000517.1:0-1391 GCA_040775225.1 Kiritimatiellia bacterium
ATATGCTCGTTCTGGCAGATGATGCAGGCCTTGATCATCGGCTCCTCGATGCGCTCGACCTTGGTGGGATCCGGCAGATGGACAGGATTGTCAATGGCCCGCATTTCGCCGTTTTTCAGATAAACATGATAAACCACCGCCGGGTAAGTGCTGATGATATCCAGGTCATATTCGCGGCGCAGGCGTTCCTGGACGATTTCCAGGTGCAGTAAGCCCAGGAAACCGCAGCGGAAACCGAATCCCAGGGCGTTGGATGATTCGGCCTGGTAGGTAAAAGCGCTGTCGTTCAGGCTCAGGCGTTCCATGCTGGCCTTGAGTTTCTCGTAGTCGGCGGTATTGATCGGGTAGAGTCCGCTGAAAACCATCGGCTGCACGGTTTTAAATCCCGGCAGCGGCGGCGCGGCCAGGCTGTCATGCGTCACCAGCGTATCCCCTACCCGGATATCGCGCGGTTCCTTGATGGCGGCGACGATGTAGCCCACCTGGCCCGCGCGCAGCATTTTCATCGGCGTGAATTTCGGGGAAAAAATGCCGATTTCCTTGATTTCGGAGACGGATCCTGTGCCCAGGAAGCGGATGCGGTCGCCGGCGCGCAGCGCTCCGTCGGTGATCCGCACATAAGGCACCACGCCGCGATAGGCATCGTAAATGGAATCGAATACGAGGGCGCGGTTGCCCTTGGGCAAGCGGAGGGCGGGCGGCGGGATCCGGCGGACAATCAGTTCCATCAATTCCGCGACGCCCGCGCCGGTTTTGGCGCTGAGCCTGCAGAGGTGCCCGGTGCCGATGCCGAGGACTTCCTCGATCTGGCGCGTGGTTTCCGCGACATTGGCATTGGGCAAGTCAATCTTGTTTAATACCGGGATGATTTCCAGGTTGTTTTCGATGGCCAGGTAAACGTTCGCCACCGTCTGCGCTTCCACGCCCTGGCTGGCGTCCACCACCAGCAAGGCCCCTTCGCAGGCCGCCATGCTGCGTGAAACTTCATAGGTGAAATCAACATGCCCGGGCGTGTCCAGCAGGTTGAACTCATAATTTTGCCCGTTCGCGGCGGCGTACCGCATGGTAACGGGATGGGATTTGATGGTAATGCCGCGCTCGCGCTCGAGGTCCATGCTGTCGAGCAGTTGATCTCTGAATTCGCGGTCCTGGACGGTCTTGGTCAGTTGCAGCATGCGGTCTGCCAGGGTGGATTTCCCGTGGTCAATATGCGCGATAATGCAGAAATTACGGATGGTATCGAGATGAGTTTCCATGTTCAACCGCCGCCCGGTACAGGACAGCCGTGTGCGGCGCAGACGATGCGGCGCAGGGTGTTGATTTCCGCCGCCATGTCCGGCGCGCGGTACAAGGCGCTGCCGGCGATGATCACTTCCGCCCCGGCTTCGGCA
>JAXGSX010000518.1:0-1387 GCA_040775225.1 Kiritimatiellia bacterium
CCTGGCCCGCGCGCTGGCCGCGGCGGGCATCGAATATGCCGATTTCTGGAGCGCGCAGATCCAGGCGGCCTGCAGCGGAAAGCGAGGCGCGGCATGTTGATCCGACCCATGCTGGATGCGGCCGACCGCGATGCGCTGCGGGAGGTGATCCGCGCCACGGGCATGTTCACCGCCGAGGAGGAAAAGGTGGCGGTGGAACTGATGGATACGTTTCTCGAGCAGCCCTGCCAGAGCGATTACATCGTGGATGTGCTGGAAGACGATGCCGGCCGGCCGATGGGATACGTCTGTTACGGCCCGACGCCGATGACCGAGGGCACTTTCGATTTGTACTGGATCGCCGTGCACCCGAACGCCCAGCACCGGGGCTACGGCAAGGCTTTGGTAGCGCAGGTGGAAAATACCGTTCAACAAAAAAAGGGGAGAGTCATTGTGATAGAAACGTCTTCACAAGACAAGTATAAGCCTACCCGGCAATTCTATCTGCGGGCAGGTTATACGGAATGCGCGCGTATACGCGATTTTTACCGGCCCGGGGACGACCGGGTAATTTACTGCAAGTATATATAGAAAGGTTGAATTGCCATGGAAGGATGGCGCAAGTTGCTGCAGAAAAGCCTGACGACGGCGGAGGAAGTGGCCGAAATATTCGGCTTGGATGTCGCGCATGTGCGCCGGCTGTCCGCGCGCTTCCGTATCCGCATCAATCCCTATTACCTGGGCTTGATCAAGGCCAAGAACGATCCGATTTACCGGCAGGTGGTGCCCGATCTCCGGGAGTTGCAGGACTCCTCCGGCATGGACGACCCGCTGGAGGAAGACCACGACTCGCCCGTGCCCGGGATTGTGCACCGCTATCCCGACCGGGTGCTCTTCCTGGTTTCCCATGAATGCGGCTCCTATTGCCGGTTCTGCACCCGCAAGCGCATGGTGGGCGACTTCACCAAGATGCATCCGCGATTCATCGCCCGCGGCTTGGAATATATCCGGACGCATACGGAAATCCGCGATGTCATCATTTCCGGCGGCGACCCACTGATGCTGTCCGATTCCCGGCTGGATACCATCCTCAAGGGCGTGCGTGCCATTCCGCACGTGGAGATCATCCGTATCGGCACCCGCATGCCGTGCTTCCTGCCGCAACGCATCACCACCCGGCTGGTGCGCGTCCTGAAAAGGTACCACCCGCTTTTCATGAATGTGCATTTCAACCACCCGGATGAAATCACCCCGGAATCCCGGCGCGCCCTGAACATGCTGGCCGATGCCGGCATCCAGCTCGGCAACCAGACCGTGCTGCTGCGCGGAGTGAACGACGATCCGGAAGTGATGAAAACCCTCATGCGCAAGCTGCTTTCCTGCCGCGTGCGCCCGTATTACATCTACC
>JAXGSX010000519.1:0-1386 GCA_040775225.1 Kiritimatiellia bacterium
GCCGCTTAACTCCTGTGCCGCCGTGGCGCCAATCCGGAGTTATTAATCAGGCTGCCGCGGGGCCGCCAAACGCCCAAAGCGGCAGACTGTTAATAACTCCACCATATTTTGGCGCCATTGCCTGGAGAACCTCTTAAGCCTCACAACCTGTTTTTTACCCACAAATTCTGGTTAGGAGCCTATTTTATTTTCCAACCGGAATAAAATGAATCTTGAAAAACACGCATTACGCCCAGGCGGCGCATTCGCCCTTCCATGGGAACTTGACTCCCCGGCAAAATCTGTTAAACAATGCGCATATAGATTGTGGCGTGGATCCGTGATGAGGCCAGGATGCCGCATCCCGCTGGAAGCGGGACAAGGATGCTTCTCGCAACCCGCGGCAAGGACGGGCTGGCAAGGCGGACGCCGGCTGACATGGCATACTCGGGAGGAAATATGTTCGAAGGGAAAATCATAACGCGGTATCGTTTGCATGATCGGTCGGTAATGTTTCGCTATCCGCAATGGAAGGATTTGCCGGAATTCACCGCCATGCGCCAGGCCTTCCACAAGGAACAGATCATGGCCAACAACGAGGCGGTGGACTGGGAACTGGCGGCGCGCCGCCTGGCCGATATACTTGTCCGCATGGAAACCGGCCGGGCCCGCTGGCTGTTGGTTTTCATTGACGGACAATTGGCGGGGCAGGGGCAGGTGGACATCACCGGCAAATTATACGCCACCATCGGGTTGGCGCTGCTGAAGAAAAGCCGGGGTTTGGGCCTGGGGCGGCGCATGATGGAGCTGCTGGAGCCGGAGGCGCTGGGGTTGAAACGGCGCCGCCTGTTTCTGACGGTCTGGAGCGCGAACACCGTTGCATTCGAATTATATAAAAAACTCGGGTACCGCGAAATCGGCCGGCGGCCGGACTGGCAGGTTATGCCCAACAATTCCAGGCGGTATTCGGATTTGATAGAGATGGCCAAAACGATTTGATGGAATGATCCGCCGGTATGGAATCAATGGAACAGGCAGATGTTTTGCGGCCCGCCCGCCCCGGGGCAGTCAGGCTGGGCGGCGTCCTGGGCGGCCGGATTGACGCCCTGGCAGACAACAGCGTATGGCGCCAGGCACAGGAGCGCCTGTTGCGTCCGTTCCGCGAGAAAGATGAAGTCGGCAACAGCGACTGGCGTTGTGAATACTGGGGTAAATGGGCGTCCGGCGCGGCGCTGTCCGCCGGCGACCGGCCGGCTCGAAAATATATTGATCTGCTGCGCCAGGCGGCGCGGGACTTGATAGCCACGCAGGAATCCGATGGCTACATCGGCACACGCCGGCCGGAACATCATCTGCAAGGGTGGGACGTCTGGGGCCGCAAATATGTTTTGCTGGGATTGCTCGGCA
>JAXGSX010000520.1:0-1374 GCA_040775225.1 Kiritimatiellia bacterium
CCTGTCCCTCGATCAGGAACCGCTTGTTCTCCAGGTTCACCAGCGCGTCGCCGATCGAGGCGTCGCCGTGCGGGTGGTACTGCATCGTGTGGCCGACCACGTTGGCGACCTTGATGAAGCGGCCGTCGTCCTTTTCATGCAGGGAGTGCAGAATCCGGCGCTGGACGGGCTTCAGCCCGTCTTCCACGCAGGGAATGGCGCGGTCGCAGATCACGTAGGAGGCGTATTGCAGGAAATTGCCGTCTACCAGGCGCTGGAAAGCGGTCCGGCCGTGGGGAGCGTGCGGGGCGGCCGGCCCGGGGCCCGCCGGCGGTTCCGGCGGCGCCGGCAGCTTGACATCCTGCGCGGGGGGAGGTTGGCTGCCGGTGAAATTCAGTTCCGGCTGGTCGGGCGGTTTTTTCATCGGACGCTACACCGCCTCCCGGTCAATGGTCAGGTTCTGCATGATGTAATCGCGCCGTTCCTGGGTGTTGTTGCCCATGTAGAATTCAATGATTTCATCGAGGGTGTCCTGGCTGCCGGCGGGCACCGGCGTCAGGCGGATATCCGGGCCGATAAAGGCCTTGAACTCAGTCGGCGAAATTTCGCCCAGACCCTTGAACCGCGTGATTTCGGCGGAACGACCCAGCTTGTCCAGGGCCGCTTGCCGCTCGGCCTCGGAATAGCAGTAAATGGTCTGGCGCTTGTCGCGCACGCGGAAGAGCGGCGTTTCGAGGATGTACAGGTGTTCTTCCTCCAGCAAGCGGACGAAAAAGCGCAGGAAGAACGTGATCAGGAGGTTGCGGATGTGCAGGCCGTCCACATCGGCGTCCGTGGCCATCACCACCCGCGCGTAGCGCAGGCGGTCCACCGATTCCTCGATGTCCAGGCTGCACATCAGGTTGTACATTTCCGTGTTCTTGTAAAGCGCGTCGCGGTTCAGGTTGCAGACGTTCAGGGGTTTGCCGCGCAGGGTGAAAATCGCCTGGCGGGTGGCGTCGCGGCAGCTCACGATCGAGCCGGCGGCCGACTGGCCTTCGGTGATGAAGATGGTCGAGTCGAGTCCGGTTTGCTTTTTCTGGTTGTAATGCAGCTTGCAGTCGCGGAGCTGCGGAATGCGGATGGACACGGCTTTCGAGCGCTCCCGCGCCATTTTTTTGACATTCAGCAGTTCTTCCCGCAGTTTGCGGGTTTCCGCGAGCTTGGCGAGGAGTTTTTCCGCATGGCCGGCGTTGCGGTGCAGCAGGTCGGCCGCCAGGTCGCGGACCTGCGCCACGAGCGGCGCGCGGATTTCGGTGTTGCCGAGTTTGTGCTTGGTCTGCGATTCGAAAACGGGGTCCTTGACGCGGATGGCGATGGCCGCCACGATGCCTTCGCGGATATCGTCGCTGGTGA
>JAXGSX010000521.1:0-1371 GCA_040775225.1 Kiritimatiellia bacterium
AATAGTTTGGGCTGATTTTTTTAAATTAAAAATAATGGCGGAGCCCTAAACGCAGTCCGGCATCGTTGTTGCGGCCGCCTTCATCCTCGTCGGCAAACGCGTCTTCGCTGGCCAGATCGTAAAAAATTTCCGTGGAAATGGCCAGGGTCGGCGAGAGGAAGAATTTCAATCCGGCGGCGCTGTCAACCAGCAGATAATTCTTATCGTAATGGCTGCCGAAGTCGAACATCAGGCGGAGCGCCAGGAACGGCATGACGGCGTTGTAAGTATCGAAGTTGATTTCGCCGAACGCGCCGATGCGGTAGCCCATGTCCCGGCCGTCATACAGCATGCCCAGCATGCCGCCGGCCTGGATATTATCCATGAAAAAGTAGCCCAGCGCGGGATAAATATTGAACTCGACATCTCCGTCGGGGCTGTCGAAATCCAGGTTACCCTGCAAACCTAGTTCCAGTGTTTCCTTCTCAATCACCGCGCCGAATCCGGCCGCCGCGGCCAGCAACATGGCCAGCAACAATGTTTTTTTCATGAGCGCCGATCCTCCTGTATTGTTTTGCCGGCCTTTTTACATGAATTTGAAATGTTGTCAACAGGTAATTTTTGCCGGCATGAATTTAACGGCCGGCGGGCGCCATCCGCTGCCGGCGTCAGTCCGCCAGCGGCGCCGCATGCAGCGGCGCGTATACGGGACCGCCGGGGCCGAGCCGGCTTTCCATCAGGCAAATCCGCTTGACCGCCAGCGCGCCGAACACGGCGGCGGCGTTCCGCGCGACCGCCGCCGCCAAACGGTCGGCATTCCTGGCGGAACGCACGCGTCCGATAGTCAGGTGCGGATGAAATGCCTGGGATGGTTCAAAAAAGGGTAACAGATGGCTCACCTCATGTTCGCCCTCCAGGGTCGTTCCATTACAATTGGAGGGCGAACCTGTGGTGAGCCTGCCGCATTTGCGGCCATCAAATCTCCGTTTTTGATCCATGCAATTTTTTTGATCGCGCTCGCCCAAAGCGGAGACTTCCCGCATGGCGCGGCAGAGTTGCCGCTGCATTTCCGCCAGGGGTTCGGCCGGCTGCAACCCGGCCCAGATGATCCGCGGCGCGTGCGGCGGGCCGAAACAGCCCAGTCCGGCGGCCTCCAGCGCACAGCGCCGGCTGGCTGCCGCCGCCGCGGCGACTGCATCGGCGACGGCCGGAATTTCCGCGGCCGGAACATCGCCGAGGAACAGCAAGGTGCAATGAATGTTTTCCGGCCTGGTCCAACTGACATGGCCCTGGGCCAGGGCCAGCCGCCGCTGCATCCGGACCAGGGCTGCCCGGACGGCGTCGTTGATTTCAACCGCCACGAATGCGCGGATATAGCCGGGCGGCGCCATA
>JAXGSX010000522.1:0-1367 GCA_040775225.1 Kiritimatiellia bacterium
CCATCACGCATTGCGTCCGATCGTCGAAGGCCAGCACATTGCCAAAACCGCCCAGGTTGCAAAAACCCAGCGGGAAAAAGGGACGGTCGTTCACCAGCAGGCAGAGATTGTCCTGGTCTATGCGCGTTACGGCAATATCGGCCGGCAGCGCGCCGGCTACGCGGAACCTGGCGGTTTCGCCGGCAAATATCCCGCCCGCGCGCGACAGGTCAATCGTGAATGTATAATCGCCGGGCGGCAATTCCGCCGGCCCGAATTCAACGCTGAGCCCCTGGTTGGCGGTGGCGTCGAACTGCCGCTCAAAAAGCGGCCGGGTATTTTCCGCCCCGTCGAGTTTGACGGCAAGGCGCAGGTTTTCGCGGGCAAAGGCATCATCCGTAAAGACGGTCCCGACAGTCAGGCGCCCCTGGGAATCGCCGGCGTGATACATGTTCCGATCCGTATAGGCGGTCAGCACGCATAGCCGACCCATTTCGCCGACTTCCAGCCGTTTGGCGGATTCGGGATGGACGGCAATAAACGCGGTGCGCGCCGCCGGCAAATCCACCGGCACGTGAACAATCAAATTCGTCCCGGTACGGGCGCTCAGTTCCGCGCCGCCGGAAGTGGCCATACGGACGCCATCGCGCAGACGGCGGTCTTCCAAAGTCCATTCCACCGTGCCGGCAAGATCGCCGGTGTTGGTCACCGACAGACTGACGGCGTAACTATAGGAACCGTGATCCTCAAGGTAGCCGCCCTGGTTTACCGCGGTTAAGACCACCGGCGCAAACATCGGCGGCGCGGCGACATCCTCCAGCCCGGTCAGCCGGCCGAAAGCCGCCGGATTGTAATAGGCGGCCCGGCCGCCGCCATCTTCCAGAACTGCCCAGCTATAGGCGCGCGCCGGCGGCGCTTGTTTGTTGCGCGTCACGTTAAACACCACTCCGTCCAATTGTCCGTCGGCCAGGATGGCCAGCGGCAGCGCCGCTTCCGCCTCCCAGCCGCCGTCCGTCACGCGCGTAGCCGAAGGCCAGGCCGCGGTCCAGGCCGGGTCCATGCGCCCTTTTTCGATTTTCTGCTCGCGCGCGGCATTGCCGGCGCCGAGCATGAAATGAAAATAGCGGTATTCTTTTTGGGTTTTGGTGGACGGCGTCCCCAGGAAAAACTCGAGACTATCGTCATTGGCGACGCCCGGGTCGCCGCGGTCGGTTTTTTCCGCGCGGATTTTACCGGACGGGTCCGCGCAACGCGCGGCGATATACAGCCACACATCATCGCGCGTCAGCAGCACGCGCGTGGACACTCCCGGCACGGGATCGCCGCCAAGGACACAATCAAGGATAATAGCCGCCGCTCCCTCCCAGGCGGCGTCATTCAGCACGCCG
>JAXGSX010000523.1:0-1361 GCA_040775225.1 Kiritimatiellia bacterium
GGCCGGCACACGATCAATGTCTGCCTGGGCACGGCCTGCTACGTGCGCGGCGCCAGGAAGGTGCTGGACGCCCTGCAGGAAAAACTGGGGGTTAAAATGGGGGAAACGACGCCCGACCGGCGTTTTTCACTCACAACCCAGCGCTGTTTCGGCGCCTGCGGCCTGGCGCCGGTGATCATGATCAACAAGGATGTCCACGGCCGGGTAACGCCCCGGAAACTGGCGGGCATCCTGGCTAAATACGAGTAGGGGATGGCTATATGAAATCTTTCAGGGCACAGGTCCTGTTATGCGCGGGCGGCGCCTGCATATCTTCCGGCGCGGAAAGTGTGCGCGACGCCTTCATCCGCGAATTGGGCGCGCATGGACTGGACGGCGAAATCGGCGTGGTGACCACCGGCTGCATGGGCATGTGCGAAATCGGCCCGATTGTCGTAATTTATCCGGAAGGCGTGTTTTACCAGAAAGTCAAGCCCGCCGATGTGGCGGAAATCGTGGGCGAACACCTGCTCAAGGGGCGCGTGGTGCGGCGGCTGTTCTACAAGAAGCCGTCCACCCAGGAGTTGGTCCAGGCCATGAATGAAATTGATTTTTTCCGCCTGCAGGAAAAAATCGCCCTGCGCAACTGCGGCAACATCAATCCGGAAGACATCCGCGAATACATAGCCGCCGACGGTTATGCCGCCCTGGGCAAGGCGCTGACGCAGATGGCCCCGCCGCAGGTGATCGAACAGATCGCCGTTTCCGGCTTGCGCGGCCGCGGCGGCGCCGGTTTCCCCACGGCCGTCAAGTGGCGCGCCACCGCCCAGCAGCCGGCCGGGCGGAAGTTCGTCGTCTGCAACGCCGATGAAGGCGATCCGGGCGCATTCATGGACCGCAGCATTCTGGAAGGCGATCCGCACAGCGTCATCGAGGCCATGGCCATCTGCGGCTACGCCGTGGGAGCGGCCCAGGGCTACATTTATGTCCGGGCGGAGTACCCCCTGGCCATCCAGCGCCTGAAAACCGCCATTCGCCAGGCCCGGGAACTGGGTTTGCTGGGCCGGAATATTTTCGGTTCCGGGTTCAATTTCGACATTGACATCCGCATGGGGGCCGGCGCCTTTGTCTGCGGCGAGGAAACCGCCCTGATGCATTCCATCGAGGGTCGGCGCGGTGAACCACGCCCCAAACCGCCATTCCCCGCCGTCAAGGGCTTGTTTGACTGTCCGACGGTGCTCAACAACGTCGAGACTTTCGCCAACGTGCCTTACATCATCCTGCAAGGCGGTCCGGCCTTCGCCCGCCTGGGCACGGAAAAAAGCAAGGGCACCAAGGTGTTCGCCCTGGCCGGCGACGTCAACAACACCGGCCTGGTGGAA
>JAXGSX010000524.1:0-1342 GCA_040775225.1 Kiritimatiellia bacterium
CTGATGGATATCAAGCTCAAAGGCGAGATGGACGGCATCGAAGCTGCCCAGCGCCTCCGCGCCGCTGCCCCGGTGCCGGTGGTTTACCTGACGGCTTTCACCGATGATGATACGTTGCGCCGGGCGAAAGTGTCCGAGGCCTTCGGCTATCTCCTGAAGCCTTTTGCAGACCGCGAACTGCGCACCACGATTGAAATGGCGCTCTACAAACACACCATGGAGCGCAAATTACAGGAAAGCCGGGAATGGTTTGCCACCACCTTGCGCTGCATCGGCGACGCCGTGATTGCCACGGATGCCGCGGCCGGCGTCCAGTTCATCAACCGCCAGGCGGAGTTGCTGACGGGATGGCGGCAGGCCGAAGCCCTGGGCCGGCCGGCTCCGGAAATATTCAGCCTGCAAGCCGCGGACGGGACGCCGCCGGCGCGGGCGGATGTGGAAGAACTGCTCGCCGGCCGCGGCGAACTCCGCGGCGGGAAAGATGTCGTTTTAATTGCACGGGATGGGGGGCGCACCCCGGTGGATTATACCGCCGCGCCTATTCGCGAAAGCGATGGCCGGATCATGGGCGTGGTGATCATCTTCCGCGATATCACGGAAATCAAACAGGCGGCGGCGCGCGAACGCAGTCTTTCGGAACGCCTCGCCCGCTCCAAGCGGATGGAATCGCTGGGGGCGCTGGCCGGCGGCGTGGCGCATGACTTGAACAATATCCTCGGGCCGATTGTCGGGTACCCGGACTTGATCATGAAATTGCTGCCGCCCGACAGCGCCATCCGCGCCGACTTGGAAATCATCAAGAATTCCGCCCGTAAGGCCCTGGACGTGGTTCGCGACTTGCTGACCCTTGGCCGTACGGGGAAAACGCCCGCGCAGCCGGTCAACCTCAGCCGCATCGTCGAGGCCAGCCTTAAATCCATTTCTTCTATGACGGCCATGGAACAGGCGCCGCTGGTTGAACTGTCTTTGAACCTGGCCCAGGATCCGGGCATGGTCATGGGATCCGCCAACCATCTGCAGGCCATGGCCGCCAACCTGATCTGGCATGCCTACGCCATGATGCCTTCCGGCGGACGCCTGCAATTGTCCACCGCCGGCGAACGGCTGGGCCAGCCGCTGGAAGGTTATGAAACCGTGCCCGCCGGCGATTACGCCGTGCTGCATGCGATGGATACCGGCACGGGGATATCCGAGGACGACCTCAACCGGATCTTCGAACCGTTTTACATCAAAAAACGCCTGAATCTGCAAACGGGCACCGGCTTGGGCCTGGCGGTGGTGTTCGGCGTCGTCAAGGAACACAACGGCTTTGTCAATATCCGCTCCACTCCCGGCGAGGGCA
>JAXGSX010000525.1:0-1331 GCA_040775225.1 Kiritimatiellia bacterium
GTCACGCCCGTGGCGGAACCGATAACCGTGCGGTCATTGGTACGCCGCAACATGGTCACATCGTCCGCCACCAGGCTGTGGCCGCGGGACACCAATGCCAGGGCCGCCTCGCTTTTGCCGATGCCCGGCCGCCCTTCCATCAAAACGCCGATGCCCATGATGTCCACCATGGTTCCCTGCATGTTCAGCCGGGGCGCCATCAAGTGCTCCATGACCAGTGTGGCATGGTTGATGAATGAGCCCGTGATCATGGGCGTGCGCAGCACCGGCACGCGAAATTCTTCCGCCATGCGGGCGATTTCGGGCCAGATGCGGCGGTTGCGGCAGATGACCAGGCATGGAATCCGGCTGGCAAAAAGCCGGCGCAGGGCGGCGCGCCGGCGGGTTTCGTCCATGGCCAGCAGAAAATCGTTTTCCGCCAGCCCCAGCACCTGAATGCGCCGATGGGCAAAATGGCGGTAGAATCCGGCCAGGGCCAGGCCTGGACGGTGGATGGCCGGCTCGGGGATCGGCCGGCCGATACCGCCCGCGCCGTGCGCCACTTCCAGCGCCAGGTTGGCGCGGGACGCCTCCAGGAAATCACCGACAGTCACAGCCTTCATGACGCAAAATCCTCATGCGCGGCCGGCGCCGCTCCCGGCCGAATCATTCCGCCGCCGGCGGATTTTCACGATCCACCAGGCGCTCGCGGTGAGCGGGAATTTTGTGGTCCACGACCTTGTCCCGTGCGCGCCGAAGCTGGCGGTCTACTTTTTCCGCCACGGCGTCAATGGACTTGTACATGTCGTCTGTTTCGGCCTTGGCTTCCGCCCGCAAATACTGTTTGCCCTGCACGACAACTTCCGCCCAGTGGCGGAATTTTTCCACGCCCAGAATGACATGCGCATGCTCCACCGACGGGTATTCTTCCAGCACCGGCATCAGCCGCCCCTGCACATATTCCCGGATGGCGTCCGTGACTTCCAAATGGCGGCTGGTGATTTGAATGATCATTCTTATGTCTCCTTCGATTTATTGCGCAACAATCCAAAAACCGCTGCTTCGGGGCTACATGCTGAAACGCGGCCCCAGATAAAGCTCCCGGCTGAGCTGGTCTTCAATCAGGAAAGCGCTGGAGCCTTCCCGCAAAACCTTGCCCTCGCAAATCAGATATGCGCGATCCACGATCGTCAGCGTTTCGCGCACATTATGGTCGGTGATCAGGATGCCGATGCCGCGCGAGGCGAGATGCCGGATGATGTGCTGGATATCGAGTACTGAAATGGGGTCTACGCCGGCAAAAGGCTCGTCCAGCAACACGAAGCGGGGCTCGGCAGCCAACGCTCGTGCGA
>JAXGSX010000526.1:0-1329 GCA_040775225.1 Kiritimatiellia bacterium
AAACAACGCACTTGTTCTCCCGCCCGCAATTTCCGCAATACCCGGCTGTGCCGCATCTGCATGGTAACCTCAATTCTGGCTTATGTTTTAGGGTTCGTTGTTCCGGCGTAAAACCTTAAAACCGTAAACTTAAAACTTCCAATTCCTTATGGCAAGTCCTTTGCGTTCCTTGCGTTCTTTCGTGGTAAATTAATTCCGCCGCTGCCCGCCGGCTTTATACCGGCAAGACCAAATCGCCGCTCCCGGCGCCATCCACCCGCAGGCGGCGGACCGCCGCCGTATCGCCGCCGGCGCCTTTGGCCCGGCGGAATTTCTCCGGCAGATAGACGAACAGGTGTCCGGGCCGCCGCACATTAAGTCCCCGGCAGACCATGGCCTGCCGCCGCGGATCGTATTCCACGGCGTCGAATTCCACCCCGCCCTGGGTAATGTGCCAATCCGTCCCCACCAGTTGGGGCACATCCCGGACCGCCCGGATGCCGATGACGCGGCAATGCCCCGCGGGCAGACCGGACACCCGGTACCCGCCGGCATGGATGCCGAGATATGCGCCGGCCCAGAAATCAAACAGGTGATATTTTCGGCCGGCATCCAGGCCAAATGCGGCGAAATCAATGAAATAATCGCGCGGGCGCGCCAGGGGGTGGGCGTTGATCACTCCCGCCACCCGCCAGGTCTCGCCGGCATTCGCCACGGGCAAATCCAGCAGCGCCGGATATTCCTGTTCGAAAAAATCCACCGTGCGCGCGCCCGCGGAATACGGCGGCAATACCTTGCTCAAAATGTCCACCTGCGCCGGCGGCAACCCCGGCAGATAATCACCCAGGATCGCCAGTCCGTTGGTCAACCCCACCAGGGAAGCCCAGGTGACGGCCTCGGCCGGACTGAGTTCGGAGCGGTCGCCCGCCGGACGCACCGACAGGTAATCCGGGTCATTCGCCCACCAGCGCCGGTGGAGGAAGGCGAAATTCATCGCGGAATTCACGCCGCGCCGGATATAGCCCGGCCCGGGGTAGCGGTCGCGCTCGCCGTGATGCTTGTCAATCAACTTGACATCCCACCGCGCGCCGATATCGCCGCCGATGCGCATGGCGTCGCTCAAGCCGGTGAAAGCCCCTAAGAGGCAGGCATTCAGCAGATAGACCTCATCGCCCAGGCCGGCGCGGAAGGCTTCCATGCCCAGGCGCATGGCCTGGATTTTGGTCACGCTGGGGTCCGCCAGCACCCCGGCGGCGGACATCGGCTGCACGTTGGCGCCGTCCAGCTTGACGTATTCGAAGCCGTACTCCCGGACGGACGCGCCCAACTGCCGCACCCACTCCCGCGCCG
>JAXGSX010000527.1:0-1320 GCA_040775225.1 Kiritimatiellia bacterium
TGCCTTCCGCGCCGAAATTCCGGGCATTGGCGGCGTCTTCCGGCGTATCGGCGTTGGTGCGCACGCCCAGGGTGCGGTGTTTATCCACAATCTTCATGAATTTCTGGAAACGCGGATTTTCCGTGGCGTCAATCATTTTCAACCGGCCGGAATACACGTATCCGCGCGTGCCGTTCAATGTGAGGGCGTCACCCTCGCGGAAAGTCTGGCCGGCGGCGGACAAGGTGCGCTCGGCCGCATTGATATGCAGGGCGCTGGCGCCGACGATGCAGCACTTGCCCCAGCCGCGGGCCACCAGGGCGGCGTGACTGGTCATCCCCCCGCGCGCGGTCAGGATGCCCTCGGCCGCGCGCATGCCTTCCACGTCTTCCGGATTGGTTTCCTCGCGCACCAGGATGACATGCTTGCCTTCCTTGGCCGCCTGCACGGCGGCGGCGGCGGTGAAGACGATCTGGCCGCAGGCGCCCCCGGGACCGGCGGGCAGTCCCTTCGCCAACACGGCGGCGGTTTTCTCGGCCTGCGGGTCAACGATCGGGTGCAGCATTTCATCCAGTTGCGCCGGGGTGATCCGCATCACGGCTTCCGCCTCGTTGATCAGCCGTTCGCCGATCATGTCCATGGCCATGTTCAACGCGGCAGTGCCCGTGCGTTTGCCGACGCGGCACTGCAGCATGTAGAGTCGGCCATCCTGGATGGTGAACTCGATGTCCTGCATGTCGTGGTAGTGTTTTTCCAGTTTCTTCTGGATGGCGTCCAGTTCGCGGTAAACCGCCGGCATGGCGGTTTCCAGCGATTCCATGTCGGCGTTATGCTCGCTCTTGGTGGCCTCGTTGAGCGGGTTGGGCGTGCGGATGCCGGCCACGACATCCTCGCCCTGGGCGTTCACCAGCCATTCGCCGTAAAACTTGTGTTCGCCGGTGGCCGGATTGCGGCTGAAGGCCACGCCGGTGGCGGAGGTGTCGCCCATGTTGCCGAACACCATCGCCTGCACGTTGACGGCCGTGCCCCATTCGTCCGGAATGCCTTCAATCCGGCGGTAGGCGATGGCGCGTTTGCCGTTCCAGCTTTTGAAAACCGCGGCAATGCCGCCCCAAAGCTGCTCCATCGGGTCGTCCGGGAAGTCTTTCCCCAGCACCGTCCGCACGCGGGCCTTGAAATCCCCGCAAAGCTGCTTGAGGTCTTCCGCGGTCAGGTCCGTGTCCTTCGCCACGCCCCGGCTGCGTTTCATTTCCGTCATCATGCCGTCAAGCTGCAGGCGGATGCCCTGCCCTTCCGCCGGCTCCACGCCTTCGGCTTTCTCCATCACGACATCGGAATACA
>JAXGSX010000528.1:0-1317 GCA_040775225.1 Kiritimatiellia bacterium
CAACGCATATCTGCATCGCCAGCACGGATTTCCCCTGCCCGGTGCCGGCCGTCAACAGCGTTCCGTCGCTGCGGCGTAATATACCCGCGCCGGCAATGGTATGATCTGCCGGCGGTTCGTAGTCCTTCAAGTCGTGCCAGTGGATGGGCGGAAAAACGTTGTTATTTGCGCCTTGGATGGCGTCCAGGCGCGCCCGGATGCTGGCGGCAATGTCTGCCGGGTCGCGGTCGTCCGTGGCCGCCTGCTGCAATTCCGTTCCGATTTCCGCCAAGTGGCGGCGCTGGGCGGCGTCGAGCACCTTCTGCAAATAGTGCGGGGTATGCGTTGGGGTTGGGCATGACTGCATGATCGCATCGAGCGCAATCACCTCCATGCCGGTCTTGCGGCTAACCGTTAAGGTGTCGATCGGCGCGCCCGCCAAATACATTTCCATGATGGCGGAAAATAGCCGTCGATTATCCGGACTGTAAATATCCCTCGGCATTAATCCGGCCTCCATGATGGCCGGCATTACTCGCCCGTAATCGGCGAGGATTGCACCGATCAAGGCGGATTCCGCGCTCGTGTCCGGGGCTGGGCCGGCCGGCGATTGAATTATTTTAGCCATGGTTGCCTCCGCCGGCCAGCAAGGCCTCCACCTGTGACGCAAGGAAACCATGCCCGCGCTGGCGTCCGGGTAGCTTGACGCGGGTCAACGTCCCTTTGACGGCCAGCAAATCAACCAATCGCAATGAACACGAAAGCCGGGCCGCAACCGCTGCGCGTCGGAGCAGGCGCTCCGGTGGCGGCTCGGCGGCCTGGCCGGTCAAGTCCCGGAGCAGGGCGCTGCGGTCGCGTTGGCTCAATCCTTGAATCGCAAGTTTTGCAAGCTGCATGTTTTGGGCGCTCATATTTTGTCCTTTCTGTTCTGTTTACAGTTGAATTTCCCAAGCCTTACAATTGAGTAATCGGCAGATTAATTCCCTCTCTTCGGGTCTGGCCCGGAGTCTGCCCGTCTCTATTTGATAAAGTCGCATTTCGGTCATTGCCGGAACTTGAGATTTAATAAGATTGCTGAATTCCAACGCTGTAAATCCTGCGCCTTGCCGTTTTGCTGATAACGCCGTTTTCACGACACCTCCATAAATTATGTTTAATGAAATTTCCCCCTCACAGATAGAGATGATAATGTTTAACGATTTCGCGTTATAAAGCTGTAACCCTATATAATCCTGATACTTGCGCGAAGTTCTTTGTTTAATTGCGATACCCGGCCTTTTGATATTCCCAGCTTGGCCGCAATGGCGTCCATCGTCCATCCGCGGGCGATTAACGATA
>JAXGSX010000529.1:0-1308 GCA_040775225.1 Kiritimatiellia bacterium
AGTACATCTGCTTGAAGATCACGTTCCACGACGCGGCTTCCAACTCCTTGCCGGCATGTTCCCTGCCATAGGCTTCCGCAACCGCGCGAAACTGCCGCAGCCCCTGCAAATATTCCGAAGGCTGGGGATCGGACGGCCGTTTCACCCGGAGCGCGTCAAGTTCCATGAACTTGCGCATCAGTTCGCGTTCGGGCCGCGCCTCCTGAGGCGGCGCCTGAGCCGTTTTTCCCGGTTGTGCCCGGACAGGGCCGGAGGCCGTTCCGCCGCCCGCGGCATTTCCGCCGCTTGCCGGCGCCATGGCCGCGACAACTTTCACGGCCGGGTGCGTTTCCGGCGGGCGCGGCATCGCAAAATGTTCCGGCAACTCACTTGCCGGCGGCGCCGAAACGCCAACCGGCGGGCATGCGGGAGGTTGTGCCCCGACAGGCGGCAGCGCTTTGCTGCCGCGGGCGTTCATCTTTTGGGCTTCTTGCACGGCCGGTTCCGGCGCGCCGGGCGCGGTTGTTTTCTGGGCCAAAGCTTCCCGGGCAGGAATGGGCGAATCCCTTTGCTCATCCTGGCACAGCCGCCGCTCGACAATGAAAAAAGCAACAAGCCCGGAGCCCGCCATAAGCGCCAGGAACGCCGGGCGGAACACCGGCAGCCTGCGCAATGAGCCGCCAACGCCCGCCGGCTGGTGCCCGCGCCCCAACCGCCCGGGCACTCCGCGCCTTGCCGGGCCCGACCTGACATATTCAGCAGCACCGCGGTCAACATCCGGCCCGCGCACTCTGATGCGATGGCCGCAGCGCGTGCACTCAACAAGGCTGCCGACAAGCGCAAGAGGCGCCAGGTGCATGCAGCGGCATCGTTCACATATGAACTCCATCTCGCGCTCCGGCACCCTTACCGGCCTTCCGCAATCAACGCAGGCAACACTCAGCCCCACGCCCTTTTCGTCGATCGCCAGGCTTTTCCCGCACGCGCAGTTGAAATACACATCAGCCATGACTATTTCCCGGCCTTCGCACTCATCCCGGCCTCGCAGTCCGAGATATATCTCCTGACCGGCGGATGCGTTCCGCGCTCAGGATATCTCGCCAGCAATTCGGCGAACGCTTTTTTACCCTTGGCCCATTCTTTCTGCGTCCAATACAGCCACGCCTTCGTGAACATTGCCTGTTCCGCCAGCCGGTCGCCATCGAACACCCTGGCCTGCACGTCGCACAACTCGATGGCGCGGCTATCGTTGCCCCGCGGCCCGACGGCCAGCACAATCAGGAACCACCGGCTTTTGCCCACCCAGTGACTGGTTGGCGGCCCGGCCTC
>JAXGSX010000530.1:0-1305 GCA_040775225.1 Kiritimatiellia bacterium
CCTGATTTGTGGTAAAAGTCCTCCGTAATGACGTTCATGCCGGCGACAAGGGTGTTTTTAACCGTTTTCCATAAAAAATTGGCTTCCGAGTAGGAAGAAATCTGACTCCCGGTGAAGAGGAAACCGGCATATTCACCGAGGCGGAATTGCAACGGATTTCGCGCCGGATGGTGGAGACGGCCTTCCAGGCGCCGAGTTGCCAGTTGTCCTCTCCGCAGCAATCCGGCGGCGGTCGCCATTCTACGGCGGGCTGGATGAGCGCTTTTATCGCAGCCGATTACATCCTGCGCAATTTCCCCGATTCTCTGGAGTTACGGGGAATCGCCGGCCAATGGAGCAGTGCGGCGGATGCCACCTTCAAATTCGCCGTGACCGGCGGCCGGGATGCCGCCGATCGTTACAGCAGCCAGGATACGGCGGAAATGTTCATGCGGTGGTCGCTGTTGTCGGGATATCGCGATTATTTCGACTCCGGCATGGCGCGCCAGGGTTTTTTGTACTTCCTGAATTATTTCAACCCGCTGGGATTCGCCTGCGGCCTGGCGGATTACCAGGAAGGCGCGCCGGAATCCATGTATGACACCAGCCACGGCCTGCGTTATCAATGCAATTTGCTGGGATATGTTTACGATGATCCGCGCTTCGCCTGGCTGAAAAAGCATTGCGCGGTGTGCCGGCGCGGCCGGACCTATTTCGGGCCGAACGTGCTGGCGCCGGAGAATGAAGGCCATTTCGAGCCGGAACCCGGCCCGGGCGCTCCGGCGGCCGCGCCTGCGTTTTTGCTGGGTATGACGGCTTTGCCGCTGGATGCCCGATCCTATGCCGCGCATTTCCCGGAACCGGATTCGCGCGTTCCGTTGGGGCAGGCGGCTGACAAGGTTTACTTCCGTTCCGGGTTCGCGCCGGATGATCAGTACCTGGTTTTGCAATGCCTGCAGTCGCGCAACGGCGCGAATTGCATTCCGCAATACGTTGATAAGGGGCAGATATGGCTGTTCCATAACACGGACGAACGCGGCACATTTTACCGCAACGGCGTGTTTGTCAGCGATGGCGTCAATTCGCCCGCCTCCAACGGCATTTTTGCCTGCCGCGCCGACAACCTGGCGCGTTTCAGCGGCCTGGAAATCAGCCGGACCACCCTGCCGGAATACATGGGGGTGGATTGGACCAGGACCATCATCCGGCTGCCCAAGGCGTGGTTTCTGGTCATGGACCATGTTACACCGCTGGTGGCGGATGATTACACGGTCATGTGTTCGTGGCGGCTGCTCCATAACGCCGAGTGGCGCGACGACTGCCGGC
>JAXGSX010000531.1:0-1289 GCA_040775225.1 Kiritimatiellia bacterium
AATTCGCATTCCATCTGACCGCACCCATGCGCCGGCCCGTAAAGGATTGTATGGCCGTACCCCTGCGCCCGGATCCAGTCATGCACTTTCGTCGCCACCGCCGCGGCCGGCGTGCCAGCGCGCATCAGGTCAATCGTCATGTTCATGGCATCCAGTCCGACCTGCATGAATTTGCGCGTGTCAGCCGGACACGCTCCCAGGACCACCGGCCGGCCGATGCTGGCGCTGTAGCCGGCGACTTTGGCGCCCACGCTGAAATGGATGATCTCGCCCGCCTGCACCTTGCGATGCGTCGGGCGGCTGATGGCCTGGATCGAGTTCGGCCCGCTGCAGCACCAGATCGGGTAGCCGGTGGATTCCGCGCCATTGGCCAGCATGGCGCCGGCGGCAATGCCGGCCAACTGGACTTCCGTCATCCCCACCTTGATGTTTTCCAGTATGGCCTTGAACCCCAGTTCGGATATTTTAGCGGCCCGGCGCAGGCAGTTGAGCTCGTTTTCCGTCTTGGCCATGGCAACCGCGCGCACGACCTCGTCGGCATTGACGATCTCCGCCGCGCCGGACACCGCCCGCAGATTGTCCATCATGGTGTGCGGGAACATGTGCCAGCCGGCAATGCCAATCCGGCGCGGCTGGTACTCGGCGATAATGTCGCGCCAATCCGGCAGTTTGGCGCCGGGATAATCCGGCTGCGACGACTCCCTGAAATCCTTCATTTGGATTATATTGGCAATTTTCGAGCGCGCGCCGGCGAAGGTCCGGCTTTCCGGCCCGATCAGCAGGGCCGCCGGCTTTTCCAGGGGAATCAAAGCCGCGGCCGTCTCGAAACTCGGCCAGTAATCGGAATAATACCGGACATAGGCCGGTTCTGATTCCGTGGAAAATGCGAACAGTAAATCCAGCCTGGCGGATTGCATCGCCTGCCGCGTGCGGTCGGCGCGCTGCTGGAATTCGGCGTCAGGGATGTGGGGCATAAACGTCATGTTTGGATTTCCTTTCAAGGCTCGCCGGACGCAGGCATTTAATAACTTTTCATCCTTTTTAATATAAAACCAATCCGTGTTTGACACAAACGGACAAAACAACTATTTTGTGTAAAAAATGACAAGCGCGCGCATAACTTCTTTCAGCGAATTTCACGTCCACCCGCTGGTAGCCAGCTATATCCGCCTCTCCGCCGCCACCAACCGCTGGAATTTTCCGAAGGCGGCCGCGCCCTATTGGCGGATTTACTGGAATAACCGGCCGGGCGCCCATATCAGCCAGGGCGGCCGGCGCATTGCCCTCCA
>JAXGSX010000532.1:0-1288 GCA_040775225.1 Kiritimatiellia bacterium
GAAACCACCTCCTGCGGATCGAAATGGTCCTGGTGGGAATGTGAAATGAAAATATGGAACGGAAATTTCGGCTCGACTTTCAACAGGGCAAGATTCATTCCCAAGCCGGATGGCGCGTCGAAAAGGTACCGACCCTCAACCAGCACCGAGGCGCATCCCATGATCCGGCCGGCCCGGCGCGAGGCCCGGCAGGAGGGACATCGGCAAAATGGCGCCGGCCACATTTCACCGGCGCCTGTCCCGAGAAATAAAAGTTTCATCTTGAAAACGCGTTCTGGCAATGCCGGCAGTTATTGTCTGTGCCATTTCAACTGAAATCGCGCCTGGCATTCGAAGTTCATCGTGGAAGCAGAAGTACGGGGCGGCCCATGGCCAACCGGAATATATCCCAGTATCCAACCGCCCGCAGTCCGCCGCGCCGAAGATTATGGCCGATCACCATGCCGATGCAAGCAAATAGGCGCATGGCCGGCGAAGTTGGGCGCATCTGCGATTCGTTGCAAGCTTCGTAAATAAGGTCGACCCAAACTGTGCAGCGGCTCACCCGTAGGGTTCGCCCCACCTTGCATACCGGGTGTTCGGCCGGTGGGGCGAACCGCCCGCCTGCCAAGTCGCGGGCAGGTCCCTGGTGAGCCGCAGGAATGACGCAGCCGTGGGACCGCTTGGCTCGGCCTGAATATTGCGCTTGCATCGCGCAATATTCAAGTTGTAAATTTAATTTCGTTTTGGATTGTAATGAATGGGAAGGATTGAAGATGCATGGCTTGATCAAAAAACCGCAGGACCAGAATTTAAGCTGGTTCAAACAGGCGCGGCTGGGGATGTTTGTCCATTTTGGGCCTTACGCCATCCTCGCGCGCGGCGAGCAAATCCAGCGCAATGCCGGCATTCCGCGGCGGCAATATGAAAACATGGCGGCCGGATTCAATCCGCGCAAGTTCAAAGCCGATGACTGGGTGGATGCCGCCGAGATGCTCGGCGCCCGCTACATCACCATCACGGCGAAACACCTGGACGGATTCTGCATGTTTGACAGCCGGCTGACGGATTACAAGATCACCAGCACGCCCTTCGGCCGCGACCTGATCGGCGAGTTGGCGGAGGCCTGCCACCGGCGCGGCATCCGGATATGTTTTTATTATTCCCGCGCGGACTGGCATCATCGCAAGTTCGTCAATGACCCCCGGGTGCGTTACAGCCTTAAGGAGCCGCTGCCGGACCAGACGCCGGATTGGCCGGGCTACCTGGAGTATTTCACGGGACAACTGAAGGAGTTGTGCACGAATTA
>JAXGSX010000533.1:0-1276 GCA_040775225.1 Kiritimatiellia bacterium
GGTGGAGCGACCAGGACGCCGCGCGGGCGGAAGCTTATGACCGCCCGGTAGCGCCGGGCCGGCTGGCGGCCCTGCTGACAATCATTGTCTGGCTGGCGCTGGCCTGCACGGCCATGCATCCGCGCCGCGCCGCCCGGCCGGCAGCCGGCGGCATCCGCCGGCTGCCGGCGGTCATCGGGCTGCTGGCGGTCATCGGCCTCGGCGTTTTTCTGCTGGATAAACCATTCCTCTGGGCGCTTTACCGGCATGCCCGGGCCTTCGGCATGACCAACCTGACCCCGGCGGCGTTGCTGGGCATCTGGACTTTGCGGCTGGTGATGGCGCTGGTTTTGTGGGTCGGGCAGGGATTGATCATTTATTGCCTGCTGAATATTTTTCCCCGGCGCTGGTGGCTGGCGGCGCCGCTGGCCATGTGGCTGTTATTCCATGCCTTGCCGGAATGCATTCCCTGCGCTCCACGCGATCCGGTGGAAAAACTCGAGCAATTGCCCGCCGGGCCGCATCGCGAAGCGGCCGAGCGGGTTTTGCGGCGTGACGGCCTGCGGATGCCGCTGATGGTCTCGGATGCCAGCCGCCGGGATAATGCCGTGAATGCCTGCCTGAGCGGGCGGGGGGCGGAGCGCTACGTGGTTTTCACGGATACCCTGATCGAGCGCTTTACCCCGGACGAAGCGGCCATGGCCCTAGGGCACGAACTGGGGCATTACCGGCATGAATTCTTTTTCATGGCCTTGCGCAAAACCAGCGTGCTGGCGCAATTACTGGCGGTCTTCGCCCTGGCATCCGCCTGGCGGCGGCGCGCCGGCGGCGCGGCGCTCGTGCCTCCCGCGCGCTGCGTGGTCATGACGTTCCTGGTCTGGCGGATCTTGGCCCTGGCATGGACGCCGCTGGACAATGCCATCTCGCGCTGGGACGAGCGCCTGGCCGACCGGCATGCCCTGGAACTTTGCGGAACGCCGGCCGCCTTCGCGGGATTTCTGGCGAAAGGAGCGTTGTCCAACCTGGAACCTTTGAGGCCGGCCAGCCGCCTGGCGCGGCTGCTGTCAGATCATCCGGACCTCCTCGAGCGCTGGGAAGCGGCCTGCGCGGCGCAGGCCGTCAAGTAGGCGACGCAACAGCGGAAGGGAGCGGGGGGGAGCGTGGAGGGGAGCGGGGTCAGGGAGCGGGGTCATCAGGGAGCGGGGTCACGTCTCGATATTCGATATATTTTCCATGCATTGCTCGGCAATTGCCCGGAGTGATGCATCTTCCGCCAGTTTTTTCTCCATGCGTTTTA
>JAXGSX010000534.1:0-1275 GCA_040775225.1 Kiritimatiellia bacterium
ACCGGTGGGCCCTTACATGTCGCGGGACGTCGTCACCATCCCCCAGAATTATTCGGTGATCGCCGCTTCCAACCTGTTCCACAAGTTCCGGTACGGCCGGTTGCCGGTGGTCAGCGCCTCCCATAGCCGGGAAATCGTGGGCATTGTGACCTACAGCGACATTCTTTCACACCTGCTGATGGAGGTCAATGCCATCGCCGAGCGGTTTGAAAAACAGGAAGGCAAGTCCGAACTGGCGGCGTGGGACGCCCACAACAAGCTGCGCTTCGAGATTACGCCGGACAATTTCGACATGGCCGGCGTCGCCTCTACCACCGTGAAAAAGCACCTGCAATCCTTCGGCATTTCACCCGCAATCCTGCGGCGGATCGCCGTCATCTGCTATGAAGCGGAGATGAACGTCATCATCCATTCCCTGGGCGGCTACATGGAAGTTGAGCTGTTGCCGGACCGCGTGCGCATCCTGGTCGTGGATGAAGGCCCCGGCATTCCGGATCTCGACAAGGCCATGCAGCCGGGTTTCACCACGGCCAATGAGAAAATCCGCGCGCTGGGTTTCGGCGCGGGCATGGGATTGTGCAACATCAAGCAATGCGCCGATGAATTCGCCATCCGCTCCACCATGGAATACGGCACGGAAGTTGAGGCGGCGGTGAAACTGGATACACCTTTTGAAATGGTCGTGCCCATGCCGCTGGCGCGCCGGGAGGCGCCGGCGGCCGGCGGCTGAACCGGAAAAATTCGGGAGGAAACGCGATGAAACTAAGGCAAATCATAGATGTATTGGGCTTGACTCCGGTCGTTTTGGCGGATTCGGCGGGGGACCTGGAAGTGGACTCGGCCTATTGCGGCGACCTGCTGAGCGATGTGCTGGCCCATGCCCAGCCGCGGATGATCTGGTTCACGATTCAGGCGCACGTGAACGTGATCGCCGTCGCCCAATTGCGCGATATCGCCGCCGTGGTGCTGGTCAATGGCGCCGCGCCCGACCCGCAGACCATTGCGAAAGCACGCGCCCAGGGCGTGAACATCTGCGGCAGCGCGGAAACTTCAGCCGCGCTCTGCATGCGCCTGGCAGGCAAGTTGTAACCTGAATTTATGCGCTTTGACCTGCACGTCCACACGGCGCTTTCCGCCTGCGCGGAGAACATCATGAGCCCCGGCCAGATTGTGCGCCGGGCCGCCGCCGCCGGTCTGGACATGCTGGCCATCACCGATCACAATGCTTCCGCCCATGTGGGCCCGGCGCTGCGGGCGGCAGCCGGCTTGGGCCTG
>JAXGSX010000535.1:0-1274 GCA_040775225.1 Kiritimatiellia bacterium
AGTGCCCGGTCTGCGGCAAACCCGCGCGCCGGGAAAGCGACACCATGGACACCTTTGTGGATTCCAGTTGGTATTTCCTGCGCTACCTCTCGCCGCGGGATGAGCGCCGGGCGATTGATGCCGAAGCCTGCAACCGCTGGCTGCCGGTGGATCAATACATCGGCGGCGTGGAACACGCCATCCTGCACCTGCTGTACGCCCGCTTTTTCACCAAGGCGCTGCACGACATGGGCCTGCTGGCCTTCGATGAGCCGTTTGCCAATCTCTTCACCCAGGGGATGATCTGCAAGCGCAGCGAGCGCGACGGCCAGCTTTACAAGATGTCGAAATCCAAGGGCAACGTGGTCAGCCCGGACGAATTGATCCGCGAGTACGGCGCGGACACCGTCCGCCTGTACACGCTGTTCATCGGCCCGCCGGAAAAAGACGCCGAGTGGAGCGACCAGGGCATTGAAGGCGCCTCGCGTTTCCTGCGCCGTCTGTGGCGCCTGGTGCATGCCAACCTGGAAACCATCCGCGGCGCAGCCGGCGAAGCCCTGGACATACCGTCCATGCCGCCCGGCGCGCGGGAGTTGTTCCGGAAAACCCATTACACCATCCGGAAAGTCACCGCCGACCTTGAAGGCGCCTTTCATTTCAACACCGCCATCGCACAGATCATGGAACTGCTGAACGCGCTGGAAGCGTTCCGCCCGGCGGAGGCGGGCGCGCAGGGCGGCGCGGTGTTCCGCCAGGCTGTTGAAACGCTGGTGAAATTGCTGGCGCCGCTGGCGCCGCACACGGCCGAGGAATTATGGGTCAACCTCGGACACAAGGCCGGCATCATGCGCAGTCCCTGGCCCGCCGCCGATGAGCGGGCGCTGGCGCGCGACACGGTGGAAATCGCCATCCAGATCAACGGCAAATTGCGCGGCAAAATGGTTATCGGCGCCGGCCTGGACCGCGGCGCCGCGGAAAAGGCCGTACTGCAGGACCCGCAGACCGCGCAATGGCTGGCCGGCGCGGCGGTCCGCAAGGTGATCATCGTGCCCGACCGGCTGGCCAACCTCGTCGTGCAACCAACCGGCAAATAACCGGCCGCGCGGCGTGACGCATTCCGGTTCTGTGTTTAACCTGAATCCGTGACGGGGTTTTTTTTATTACATAATGATGCGTGAAGCAACCATTTACGATTTATGAAATAGTCACCAAAAATACAACCCGTTTGATTGAAGAAAAGAGCGCCCTCCGGGTGAGGCCGGGATGTCGCATCTGCTTTGTTGCGAAGGATTCGC
>JAXGSX010000536.1:0-1272 GCA_040775225.1 Kiritimatiellia bacterium
CCGAAGGAATTGCCATCGTGATTCGGTCCGATGCGCGACATGTATTCAAACGACGACATACCGCGCGGGCGCCAGGCGGTTTCCGGCCAGGTGGGATCGGTGACGCGGTTGACATGCTCGGCCACGTCCGGCGGCAGGTCAATCGTATCGCCTTCCACGACGGAACAGGTTAACCGGTCGCCGACCATGTTATAGCGGTAAGCCGTAAGCGGGATGCCGCCCGGCGTGCGGTAATGGCTGGACAGGCCGTCGCCGGGGAAATATTCCAGGGCGGCGTGCATGAATTTCGTGCGGCGGAAGGCTTCCCGGGTCACTTGTGCCTGGAAGCCCGCGTCATCCCGCAGGCGGGCGGCAATCGCCGGCATCGCCAGCCCTGCGCCGGCCAGGCCGGGGAGGTCCAGCGCGTAATCCAGCGCGCCGGCGCCGGAATTGCGTTTGTCAATGAATCCGGCGGGCGCCAGTTTTGAGATATCACGGCCGGTGGCCTGGCGGATGCTGTCCGCGGTCCAGTTGGTGCGGATATCGGCGAACAACTGCGGTAGCCCGGTCAGCAGGTGCGCCGCGAGCATGCCGATGGCGTTTTTGGAATCGTTTTCCGTGGCCACGACAAACGGGGGGCGCCCGCCGCTCCAGTCGAACGAACTGTTCAGGAGCGCTTCGGTCAGGTCGAAGTTGGGATACAAATCCGTCCAGGCGCGCTGGCCCTGGGTGCCGGCGGCAATGGCATTCGCGCCCTGGGCGCGCTCGACGTTGGCCTGGAACCCGTGGCGCTTGGCGAACGCCGCATCCGCCAGCTTGGGATTGCCGATCATCAAGTCGCGGGTGATCATGGTCATCAGGATGCAGGTGCGCAGCAGTTCGTCGGGCGCCGATGGGCGCGCGCCGCCGCCGAAATCGAAGGCGGCGTTTTCCTTGAGGAAGCGGAAGGCCCGATCGAGTTCCTCGTGGTCATAGAATCCCTGGTCAATCCGGCCCTTGACGGCCACCATGTCCACGGAGACGGCCCCCATGCCCAGGTAATGCAGGAAGGTATTGCGCCGGACATCCGCGCCGATGATGCCCATGGAAACGCCGCCCAGTGAAAGGTAATTTTTGCCGCGCATTTCCGCGACTGCCGCGGCGCAGCGCGCGAAACGCAGGAGGCGCTCGCGCACGTAAGGCGCCAAATCGCCATCTTCCGCCTCCAAGTCCGGATTGTAGATGGAAAAGATCGGCCGTTCCTTTTCATCCATGGCCGCGCAAAAAGCCTTCAGCCAGACCGCGCCCGGCCGG
>JAXGSX010000537.1:0-1269 GCA_040775225.1 Kiritimatiellia bacterium
ACGGGCTGGAATGACCATTGCGCCACGAGGCCGCCGTCCATCAACGCCCGGAAATCCACCACGCGCGCTCCGACATATTCCGCCAGCCGGCCGATATTGGCGATGCGCATCACCCGCAGGTTTTTTTTGCGCGCGAAGATTGCCAGCGACTCGGGCGCGAATTCCGGCGCGGCGACCACCTCGGCGTATTGCTGCGCGATCAGCTCGGCCGTATCGCGGTCCATGGGGCGATTGGCCACGATTGCGCCGCCGAAGGCGGCCACCATGTCGGCCGCATTCGCGCGCTGATAGGCTTCCGCCAGCGTGCCGGCGCGCGCCACGCCGCAGGGATTGTTGTGCTTGACGATTGCCACGCAGGGCTCGTCCATCAGGTAACGCAGAATGTTCAGCGCGCTGTCCACGTCGGTCAGATTGGTTTTGCCGGGGTGTTTGCCCGATTGCAGCAGTTCGGCGTCGGAGGCCAGGTAACGCCCGGGCTGGATGGACTGGACTTCGCCCAGGGCGAGGTTGCCGTTGACCAGCCGGTAGAGCGCGGCTTCCTGGCCGGGATTCTCGCCGTAACGCAGGCCCTTTTCCACGCCGTCAATCCGCCAGACGGCTTTTTCGTAATGCAGCGTCTGCCTTTGGCCGTCCTGGATGAAGCTGATTTCCAGTTGCGGCGTGAAATGGTCGTCCATGATGGTCTTATAGGCTTTTTTGTAATCTGGTGTGCTCATGTTTCCTGGTTCCAGTGTTGATAATGCGGTTTAATTGAATTGGTATCCGGCCTTGATTTCGTCAAACTCGCATTTTTGCAGGTAACCGGCGATGTGGCGGTCGTATTCCGCCGTGTGCGCAAAGGCCTTGCGCGCCAGTTCAAAGCGCGTTTGCAACCCGATGGCGCCGCCATGGTCCCGCAATTCCCGGACGATGGACCCGTAGTCGCCCGGCTGCGTGACGGCGGCCACCCGCAGGAAATTCTTGGCGGCGGCGCGGATCATGCAGGGGCCGCCGATGTCAATGTGCGTCCGCGCCTGCTCCGGCATGACGCCGGGTTCGGCAATCACGCGGGCGAACGGGTAGAGGTTAACCACTACCATGTCAATGGTCAGGGCCTGGAGACGCTGCAAGTCGCGGACATGGGCGGGATTGTAGGTTTCGCTCAGCAGGCCGAGGTAAATCTTGAAATCCAGGGTCTTGACCAGCCCGCCCTGCATTTCCGGCTGGCCGGTGTATTCGGATACCTGGGCCAGGTTGCGCCCGGCGCGTTCCGGGCCCAGGGCCGCTTGC
>JAXGSX010000538.1:0-1264 GCA_040775225.1 Kiritimatiellia bacterium
AGCCAGGGACCGTGGGGCGCCAATTTCTCGGTGCCGGATTTTTCCCCGGATTTCCTGGCCGACGACGGCTTCCGCCTGTTTGCCCATCATGGCGTCAATTCCATGATGATTTACGGCGATTTGCTGTTTTACGCGCAAAGCAAGGTTCTGCCGGAATTGAATTGCCCGGACTATGAACACAATCTGGCCATGCTCCAGGATGCGGCGCGGCGCGCCGGCCGTTACGGGGTGGGATTTGCTTACCTGGCGGTAGCCCCCAAACTGCGCGGGGATCACCCGGTTTTTCAAAGTCATCCGGACGTCCGGGGTACGAGCCTCCATCACCAGGATATATATTGCCTGTGTTCTTCCCATCCGCTGGTGCTGGATTTTTACGCGGAAACATTGGCCAACTTGGCGCGCGATGTGCCAGGCTTGCGCGGGTTTGTCTTGATTGTGGGCGGCGAGAGCTTTTACCACTGCCGCATGTGGGTCAATGTTAAACACCCCTGTACGGTTTGTTACGCCCGGCCGCCGGAGGAGATGGTGGCCGGGCTGGTCGAGTCCATTCAAACGGCGGTGGGCCAGGCGCGGCCGGATGCCTATGTGGCAATCTGGCAGTATAATCCGACCCCCTGCATGCAGGACCAAGGACTGCAATTGATTCCGCGCTTGCCGGCCGGCGCCGTGATTATGCACCAGATTGACAAGGGCGCGTTCATGCAGAAGACCGGCTACCGTAAAAGCATCTGGGATTACAGCATTGATTTCAACGGCATCGCGGAATTAACGCGCAAGTATGCCGATGCGGCGCGCCAGTCCAGCCACCCGTTCTTCGTGAAAACCGAAACCGGCATCGGCTTGGAAACCATTCAATTCCCTTACGTGCCCGCCATGCAGCGCCTGGCGGACAAGTGGCGAAACGTGCGCGCGCTGGCGCCGGCGGGGGTGCATCAGGCCTGGCTGTTTTTCGGCATGTGCGGCACGCGCGCGGAAATGCTGGGATTCTGGGCCGCCTACCGGCCGGAACAGGCGCCCGAAGCGTTTTTGGCGGACTTGGCGCGGCGGGATTTCGACGCGGCGGCGGTTGACCTGGTCATGCGGGCCTGGACGGCAATGAGCCGGGCCATGGGGCATCTGCCGGGCATCCCGGCCTATTACATGGGGCCCGGGTTCCTGGGCCCGGCGCATCCGCTGGTCCCGCAAGCGGGGGCAAAAATTCCAGACGCGTTTTGTGCCAACCTGTATTATTTGATGGAAGGCGACGAATCGCTGTCCGCCCATC
>JAXGSX010000539.1:0-1257 GCA_040775225.1 Kiritimatiellia bacterium
GCGGGGCGGCGGCCGGCGCCAACTGGCGCTCCTCGGCGTATGACAGCAGCGGCGGCTCGGGAGTGCCAGGGCAGATGCCCGTGCCGTGGTAATTGCAGAAAGTCATTGTGCCGCCGGACAGCGTTTTTATGTCGTATCCGCGCTGTTTCAGGAGGCGGTAGGCCAGGTAGCTGCGGAATCCGACCTTGCAGTATGCCAGAATTGTCCGGTCGCGGGGCAGGCGTTCGAGGTTGGTGCGTAATTTGTCGAGCGGGATATTGACCGCCCCGGGAATATGCCAGGCATCGTATTCCATGACCGAGCGCACGTCCAGGATCATCGCGTTTTTGGTCTGATCGGGATATTCCTCCGGATACCATAGTTCCAGGTCGCCCAGCAGCAGATTGGCGCCGATGAAACCGGCCATGTTGACCGGATCCTTGGCGGAACCGTAGGGCGGGGCATAAGCCAGTTCCAGGGATTCCAGGTCGCGGACTGTCAGCCCGGCGCGGATGGCCGTTGCCAGGACGTCAAGACGCTTGTCCACGCCGTCGAATCCGACGACTTGCGCTCCCAGGAGTTTGCCTTCCTCCGGCGTAAACAACACTTTCATGTACATCGGAGCGCTGCCGGGGTAATACCCGGCATGGCCGGAAGGGTGCAGATAGATTTTGCGGTAAGATATGCCGGCGCGCTTGAGCGATTTTTCATTGGCGCCCGTGCCGCCGCCGGTCATGTCAAAAACCTTGACGATCGCCGTGCCCTGCGTAGCGGTGTAAACGGTGGCGCGGCCGCAGACGTTTTCGCCCGCTACCCGGCCCTGGCGGTTGGCCGGTCCGGCCAGCGGCAGCAGGGCAGGGCAACAAAGGGCAAAATCCTTGACTTCCACGGCATCTCCGGCGGCGTAAATGTCGGGATCGTTGGTCCGCATGTGTTCGTCTACCTGGATGCCGCCGCGCTGCCCGATTGTCAGGCCGGCGGCGCGCGCCAGTTGTACATCCGGCTTGACGCCGGCGGATAAAATCACCAGGTCGGCCACGAGCATTTTGCCGTTGACGAGTTCCGTGCGCACGCGTCCTTCGCTTTCCGTGAACGCGGCGGCGGCGGCGCCCAGGTGCAGGTTCACGCCGTGCCAGCGCAGGTGATTTTCCAGCGGCCGCGCCATTTCGCGGTCGAGCGGCGGCATCACCTGTTCCACCATTTCCACCAGGTCCACCCTCAGCCCGCGTTCCCGCAGGTTTTCCGCCATTTCCACGCCGATGTAGCCGCCGCCGATCA
>JAXGSX010000540.1:0-1250 GCA_040775225.1 Kiritimatiellia bacterium
AATGGTAGGGCGAGGTCTCCGTACCGAGCCGTCTGTTCTGAGAATGACGCAGTCCTGTTTTTTTGCGGGAAATCGCGCGGATATTGTTTGCTTTTAAGCTTGCGGCATGCTACACTATCCTGATTTGAGTTCCTAAGGAAAGCTTTATGCCGGACAAGCCGCAGACAGAAGAACCAACCCCGCCCGCCGCGGAAGCTGCGGCGCCCGCCCGCGAAGTTTACGACTCCACCACCATCACCGTGCTGGAAGGCATGGCGGCGGTGCGCATGCGTCCCGCCATGTACATCGGCGACACCGCGGTGCGCGGCTTGCATCACTGCGTCTTTGAGGTGGTGGATAACTCGATAGACGAAGCCCTGGCCGGCTATTGCAACGCCATCCAGGTCGCCATGAACGCCGACGGCTCGGTGACGGTGAACGATAACGGGCGCGGCATCCCGGTGGATATGCATGCCACGGAACACAAGCCGGCGGTGGAAGTGGTGCTGACCACCCTGCATGCCGGCGGCAAATTCGACCGGAAAAATTACAAGGTTTCCGGCGGGTTGCACGGCGTCGGCGTCTCCTGCGTCAATGCCCTCAGCGAATGGCTGGAAGTGGATATCCGGCGGGACGGCGGCGTTTATCATCAGCGTTACGAAAAGGGGCACCCGGCGTCCGCGCTGGAAAAAATCGGCAAAACCCGGGAGACCGGCACAAAAGTCGCCTTCATGCCGGACGGGAAGATTTTTTCCACCACGCGGTTCGAGTGGGACATCCTGGCGGCCCGCCTGCGCGAGCTGGCCTTCCTCAACCGCGGCCTGGAAATCACGCTGGAGCAAGAGGAAACCGCGCGGCGCGAAACATTTCACTTCAAGGGCGGCATCACCGAATTCGTGCAGCACCTGAACCAGAACAAGAGCCCGGTGCATCCCAAGGTGGTGTATTTCGCCCGCGCCAAAGACGACGTGGACGTGGAAATCGCGCTGCAATACACCGAGGCCTACACCGAAAACGTCTGCTGTTATGTCAACAATATCAACACCATCGAAGGCGGCACGCATCTCAGCGGCTTCCGCTCGGCGCTGACCCGCACGCTCAACAATTACGCCAAGAATAACCGGCTGATCAAGGACGACTCCGAGACCATGTCCGGCGAGGATGTGCGCGAGGGGCTGACGGCGGTGATCAGCGTCAAGATCGCCAACCCGCAGTTTGAAGGCCAGACCAAAACCAAGCTGGGCAACAGCGAAGTCCAGGGCGTGGTGGAG
>JAXGSX010000541.1:0-1240 GCA_040775225.1 Kiritimatiellia bacterium
ACATCCGCCGCGCTTTCCGGAACCGCGCGCCACCCCAAGGCCACCGGCGCGCCGGGCTGCCGGCGGGAACCGCTGACGGCATACACCCGGTCCGCATAGGGCTCCAGGCGGTCCCGCAGGATGCCGTCCCGCAAATCGTGCCGGCGGCCGGAAAAATACCCGCGCACCTCCGGCGGTCGGGCCGGCGACTCGCCGGGCGCCGCGGCCAGCGAAGAAAGCGCCGCCTCCAGCAACACCGGTTCATCGCCGCTGTTCGCCAGTAAAATCAATTCCCCGCCGCCGGGATGGTCGTGAATCAAAGCCTGGATGCGCGGCATCGCGTCCTTGCCAGGCCCGCGTCCGCCGGCATAAGAGGGATCGAACCGCGTACGGGCCGGCGGCAACGGCGGCAACACCAACCCGCCGCCGGGCGGCACCGCGGTTTCCGCCACCGCCTGCGGCGGCGGATTTTGCAGCAAGACCGGCGCCAGCGCGCCGATTTCGCGCGCGGTGCAGGCCAGCACCCGCCAGGTCACCGGATGCACGATTTCGAACGGATGCGGATACGTGAACCAAAAGATACCCTTGGCGCCCTGGATCAGCGTGAGATAAATGCCGCACCGCCGCTCATCCGGCGTCAGTTCGCGCCGGTAAGTCAGCCGCTGTCCCTGGGGCGTTGCGAAGACCGGCCGGCGGCGCAGTTTGGCGGTCGCCGCCCCGCCCTGAATCCGGGTAGCGAGGTGGTTGGGGGAAGAATCCGGTCCCCAATAACCATGTACGCCCGGCACGTCGTAAAAGTCCAGCAACTCCGGGAAGAACCCGCGGGTGGACGCCCAGATCGCGGTAAACGGCGCCAGCTTATGCATCAGCGCGGCGTGTTCTTCCCCGAGTTCGTAGATGCCGCCAAACATTTCATCCATCCCCTGCCATGCCAGCAGATTGGGCAGGCCCGACAAGGGCTGAATGACCCGCGGTAATTTTTCCAGCACCAAACCGTGATCGCGCCGGTTGACCGTTGCGCTGCTATGTCCGTAACTGAGCCGCCCGATGGTTTGGGGCATGACCATCAGGCCATGGCGCCCGGCCTCGTGGAAGTCCGCCCGGGCCGCGCGGATATCCTCCGCCAGCAGCTTGTCGGTATCCGCCGTCCAGGGTTCGTTCCGCCGGGCGCGCGTCCGGCCGGTCTCGCTGCGTCCCCATTCCACGATGGTATTGAAACCGCCCGCGCGGAAGCGCTCCAGGAGATTGGTTTCCATCACGC
>JAXGSX010000542.1:0-1223 GCA_040775225.1 Kiritimatiellia bacterium
GAATGCCGGCCCCGCAGGGTTGCAATGGCGGGCGGCCATTGCAACAAACCGCTGCTTTCAACCACTCAGCCACCTCTCCTCAAATCAATGCGTCTGACATGGATCAATGGCGCATGATATGCCGGAGACGCATCATTTATCAAGCATAAAAACGCAGAATCCGCAATGCCGATTAATTTTGCCATCCGCCCCTGGCTGTGATAAATTCCCTCTAAACCACGGGGGTAATATGTGGCGCGAAATTCTGGCTACGGCGGTGTTGTTTTTTATCGTTTTGGATCCATTGGGCAATGTTCCGCTGTTTTTAAGCGTCTTGCGCCCGGTGGACCCGCCGCGCCGGCGGAAAATCATCCTGCGCGAGTCGCTGATCGGGCTGACAGTATTATTGCTGTTTTTATTTCAGGGCCGGCGCCTGCTGGCCCTGCTGCACGTGTCGGTGTCGTCATTAAGCCTGGCGGGCGGAATTATCCTCTTCCTGATCGCCTTGAGCATGATTTTCAAGGGGGTGGAGGATTTGTTCAAGGCCGATGCGCACTCGGAGCCGTTTATCGTGCCGCTGGCCATCCCGCTGATCGCCGGTCCATCGGCGATTACGACGGTCACCCTCTGGTCGGCGCGCACCGGCATGGATTTTATCGGGGTCATCGCCGCGCTGCTGGCGGCCTGGATGTTAGGCACCGTGGTGCTGGTTTCTTCCGGGATGATTTACCGGATGCTGGGCGCGCGGGTGCTGATGGCTTTCGAGCGGCTGATGGGATTGATGCTGGCGGTGATTTCCGTGGAAATGGTGGTCAATGGCCTGCGGCAGTTGGCGGTGCTGCCGGCGACGCCCTGATGGTTTTGCGCTTGACTTGCCTGGTTGGCGGCTTATCCTTTTTTTGCTGAATGCGGATTTTTAAAGAAGTTTCAGTAGCATCCCATAGAAAAACGCTTGATTATCTCACAAAGACGCAAAGCCACAAAGAAGATGGGGATTATTTATTACGGAACCGGATAAGCGGTTAGCCACCCTCCTTCGTCAAGACTACGGAGGGCAAGCCCTCCTTCGCTAAAGCTACGGCGGGCAAGCACAGGCACAGGAAAAAGCATGGATGTAATGGAATTGAGCGGCATGCCGCGCTGTCCGCTATGCGGACATGGATCGGCGGACATCCTGATACCCGAATTAATTCGCGTATCAGGGTGTCAGCCGATCCGTCAGACCGGCGGATGCCGGTCTGTGC
>JAXGSX010000543.1:0-1221 GCA_040775225.1 Kiritimatiellia bacterium
ACCAATTACTGCCAGCGTTACGGCGCCGGCGTGCATATTGCGGCGGACGGGCTGGTGATAGATTCGCGGATATCCAATAACCATTCCACGAGCGGCGACGCCAATGCCCGGGGCGGGGGCTTATATATAGACACGACCGGGCGCGTGGAGCGGTGCCGCATCGCCGGCAATACGGCGCACCGCGGTGGCGGCGTGTATGTCAACAGCGCCGGCATGCTCTCCGGCGTGGATGTTTATGATAACAGGTCGCATGAATACGGCGGCGGCGTGTATGTTTACGGAAAGGCCAACCTGCTGAATTGCAATCTGACCGGCAACTCCGCGACCGGCGGCGCAGCTTCCGCCGCCGGCGGCGGTTTTTACGCGTATTCCGCCGAGATGGAAGTCAGCATATCCGGCGGCAGCGCCGTGAGCAACAGCGCTCGGGATGCAGCCGGATTCCGCGGTCAAGCCCTGACGGAAATCCGCGGGGTTGATATCCGGGACAATACGGCCAGCATTTACGGCGGCGGCGGGTACGGCGGTATCTATCATAATTGCACATTTACCGGCAACAAAGCCTATCATGGCGGCGGACTGCAATCGCCGCATGGCGTATACGATTGCACGCTTACCGGCAATACCGCCGTCATCCAGGGCGGCGGGATATATGTGAGCGGTACGGCGCGGGCGGTGGTTTCCAATTGCGTGCTAGTCGGCAATGCAACGGCCGCCAATGCCGGCGGCGGGATACTTGTCAAAAATGCGCCGCCTGAAACGGAAATCGTTGATTGCCTCATCAGCAACAATTATCATAAAACTACGGTCTATGGCGGCGGCGGCATCGGCTGCGACGGCCTTGATGCAGGGGATGTTCTGCGCATTCACCGCTGTGTCATAGTTGACAACATCGCCACGAATCATGGCGGCGGGGTATGGATATGGTCAACGGCCGGCGGCGAAGTGGAGTTGCGCAATAACCTGATCACCGGCAATTCAGCCAAAAATGAAGCCGGCGGAGTTTACCTGGAAGTGGCCGGCGGCGGCGGGCTGGTGGAGAATTGCACCATTATGAGCAATACGGCCCTGACCGCCGGCAAGACGGCCGGGTTGTGGGGTCCGGACGCCAACCCGCTTGTGGCGGTCAACAGCATTGTCTATGACAACGCGGATGTCAACGGCACGGTGTGGAATTATCCGGCGAGCGCTGAACTGTATTTCACGAATTGCTGCGTATATCCC
>JAXGSX010000544.1:0-1215 GCA_040775225.1 Kiritimatiellia bacterium
CGATGCCGCCGGCCATTACGCGCTGCTGCTCTCCCAGCCGCGCCGCCTGGAAATCCTGCTCGGCATTTTCGCCGCCAGCCAGTTCCTGGCCGATACCCTGATCCGCAATCCCGGCTTCTTCGATTGGGTGACCGCGCCGGAAGTTTTCAACGCCCTCCGCCCCATGCCGGCCATTGAAGCCGATTTGCGTAACTTTCTCGACGCCGCCGGCGGCGACTGGCGCGATGCGATCCGCCAATTCCGGCACCGCGAAATCTTGCGCACCGGCGCCCGCGACATTTGCCTCCGCGCCCCCCTGCCGGAAATCACCGCCGACATCACCGCCCTGGCGGAAACTATCATCCGGCTGGCGCTGGAGCGGTTTTGGGATCAACACGGCGGCATCGTACCGGGGTTCTGTGTTCTGGCCTTCGGCAAACTCGGCGGCCGGGAATTGAATTACAGTTCGGACATTGACTTGCTGGGCATCTGCGCCGGCGGCGATTCGCGCGAGCAGGAAATCTGCAGCCGCGCCCTGCGCCGCATCGCCGCCGACCTGGCCGGCCACACCGCCGAAGGTTATGCTTACCGCGTGGATTTCCGCCTGCGCCCTTACGGATCCGCCGGGCGGCTGGTGTACCCGCTGCCGGCGCTCCTGGAGTACTACCGCCGGCAAGCCGCGCTCTGGGAAGTGCAGGCGCTGCTGAAAGCCCGCCCGGTGGCGGGCGATCTGGCGCTTGGCCAGGCCTTCAGCGCGGGCGCCGGCGACATTCTCCGGCTGCCGCGCGCGCCCGCACAGGTTGCCGCCTCCATCCGGCGCCTGCGCGCCCTGGCCTGCGGCAAGATCGCCGCCGCCGGCGGTTGTCCGCAACATGACTTGAAAAACGGGCCGGGCGGCATCCGCGATCTGGAATTCCTGGTCCAGGGCCTGCAGCTGATCCATGCCGAACGCCGTCCGGAATTGCTGGACGGCAACACCCTCGCCAGCCTGGCCCTGCTGGCCGGCGCGGGCATCCTGCCCGAGGCGGAGGCCGATGTGTTACGGACCGATTACATCCTGCTGCGCCGGGTGGAACACTGCCTGCAGCTTTTTGAAGACCGCCAGGTGCATGACATCCCCCAGGACCCCCCCGCCCTGGGCGCACTGGCCCGGCGCGCGATCGGGAGTGATTGCTCCGCCGCCGCCTTCGCCGCCCTGCTCGACCAATGCCGGCAACGCGTCCAGCGCGCCGCCGC
>JAXGSX010000545.1:0-1208 GCA_040775225.1 Kiritimatiellia bacterium
ATCGAGCGGCCGGTCGTTTGCGCGGACTACCGGCAGGTCATCGCGGCCATCCGGGATCTGACCGTACGCGGCGCGCCGGCAATCGGCGTGGCCGCGGCCATGGGCGCGGCGCTGGGCGCGCTGACGCTTCCGCCTCAGCCCCCGGAGGCGTTCCGGGATAAGTTTCAGGCCATCTGCGACGAAATCGCCGCGGCGCGGCCTACCGCACGCAATCTATTCTGGGCGCTGGAGCGGATGAAAAAACGCCTGGATGAAGTCCTGCGCGGACAAACGAAAAACCCGGCCGCGGCGCTGGTGCAGGAAGCCAGGCGCATGTGCGCCGAAGACATTGCCGTCAATCGGGAGATGGGACGCCGCGGCAGCGAACTTTTGTCCGACGGCGATCATGTGCTTACGCACTGCAACGCCGGAGCGCTGGCCACCGCCGGCTACGGCACGGCGCTGGGCGTGATCCGCGCGGCCGTGGCCGAAGGCAAAAAGCTGCACGTCTACGTCGATGAAACGCGGCCGGTTCTTCAGGGGGCGCGGCTCACCGCCTGGGAAATGAAAAAAGAAAAAATACCCGCCACACTGATTTGCGACAACATGGCCGGAATGCTGATGCGGCAGGGAAAAATCGATAAAGTCATCGTCGGCGCGGACCGCATCGCCGCCAACGGCGACGCCGCCAATAAAATCGGCACTTATGCGCTGGCCGTTCTGGCGCGGGCGCACCGGATTCCTTTTTACATCGCCGCTCCGCTGTCCACGTTTGATTTTGCTCTTAAGACCGGGGCGGAAATTCCCATTGAGGAACGACAGGCCGATGAAGTGACGACCTTTCGCGGCGTGGCGGCCGCGCCGCAGGGCATGGCGGTTTACAATCCCGCGTTTGACGTCACGCCGGCACGGCTGATTTCAGCCATCGCCACGGAAAAAGGCATTCTGACAAAACCCGGTCGAGCGGCCATCGCCCGCCTGAAGCGTTCTGTTACATGATCACTAATCCGTATTGCGTCATTCCGCAGGTGGAAATCCGGTTTTTCTCAAACTTGTCCGAATTTCGGATCATGCGCACAATGACAAGATGTACGTTTTGCTGCAAGATGGGAATACAGAAATATGAATCTGCTGCTTTTTGATTTTGACGGCGTTTTGGTGGATTCGCTGGACGTTTACGAAAAAACGGTCACCGACTGCCTCAACGCCATCGGCCAGCCGCTCACGCG
>JAXGSX010000546.1:0-1200 GCA_040775225.1 Kiritimatiellia bacterium
AAATTCCACATCATGGCCGCGCCGGGTATTCGCTTGGATTGTCAGGGCACTTTGTGCAAGGGAGTTGTCAGGATTAAGTCTATGATTTTAAACGCCCACCGGGTGCCGGCGCTGGCTCCGAGCCACCCCGGCGGGCTGAACGGCCGCGAGCGCCCGCGCCGTTCAAATTGAAAGGGAAGTTATGAAAAAACGATTGCCACCAACGCGGCGCAGCGTCACACATAAGGCCGTCATCCATTCACACAAAGGCCGTGTTAAATTCTTTGTGACTGTTGGCTTGTATGACGACGGCAGGCCTGGCGAGGTGTTCATTACTTGCGATCAATCCGGCAGCACCCTTGACGGCTTTTGCGACTGTTGGGCTATTGCCATCAGTATGTTGCTTCAGAACGGCACCACGGTTGAACAGCTTGCCGCCAAATTCGCGCACCAGGGTTTTGAACCATCCGGGCGCACCGATTGCCCGGCTGTCGGTTTTGCGCAGAGCATACCGGATTATTGCGTCAGATGGATGCAAACGGAATTCCCGCCAAAAACATGACACCCGAACTTCCAACGCTGCCGGCATTGCACCACCTGGCCGAACTGGCCCAGGCCCGACCGGTCATTGTGATTGACTCCAGGGAGCAAGAACCGCTACCCATCCGGCCGGCAGATGCCGTTATGCCACCACCAGGATGCCACGCCGGCGGCGCCACCGGCAAAACCCCGGTAATCGGCGTTTTAGGGCAATCGCTGGAAAAAAACACCGCCTAGAATCGCCCACAAGGCACGAACGGCACGGCCAGCATATCGCCATACCCCGGCAGATTGCGCCCGCCGCGGCCAGCACAGGCCGGCGGCGGCGATCCATTCGCTGGCGTAGTGTCGTGGAATCTACACCGGCGGCAGTTGTCGGTCAGTCAGAAGTCAACGCTGGCGATCAGGCTGAAGCCGATGTTTGAGGTGAAGGCGAAGGACAGGCAGCTTGCGGCGCAAGAAACAAGTCCAAAGCGCGGCGGATTGGTTAGGGCGAATTTGCCCGAACCTATAAAGGGCAAGTCCGTTGACCAGGCCGCCGCCGCCGTTGGAGTGTCCGGGCGCACGGTACAGGATGCGGTTAAATTGCGTTGATGGAAATGGCCGCAGGAATCACCCGCACGACCGCCCGCCGGCAAGGTCAATCCCGTAATCACGTCCAGACCGCCACGGGTATGCAAG
>JAXGSX010000547.1:0-1196 GCA_040775225.1 Kiritimatiellia bacterium
GCGGCCGGATAAGCCGGCGGTTTTTTTCGGCGCGGTTTAATTTGACGATGCATGGCAGGATCATTCAGGCAAGAACGCGCAGTCATTGTAGCGGCAGACCGGATTGATGTAAAACCCGAATTTCGCGCTCTCCCGTCCGCGGGCGCAAGGTTGGGGGCGTCAAGGTTGGGATTGACAAATCCGCAGGAAGCATTATTTTAACCTTTTATTGGCGTTGCGGCCGTCGGACCGGGCGCCATGTTAAGCGCCGCCGGCACTCTGTTAAACGGTCATTGCGACCAGGACTGCAACCAGGGGGATGCGATGGATAAGATTAATTTAATGGGCACCATCAAGGGATCGTTGCTGGACGGTTTTTTTCCGCGCGGCTGGAATCTAACGGAATTTGACCGGATTTGCGCGCTGCCATCCAGCCGGATCGCCCGCCGTGAAAAGTGGTGGCATCGCGAGTTTGCGCCGGCCGCCTGCGAGACGCTCGCGGACTTTGACACGATGATGGGGCATGAAATCGCCATGGAAATCTGCAATGCCCGGGATGCCGGCCGGAAAATCGCCTTCATCCTGCCGGTCGGCCCGATGGGCATGTACCGCTGGGCGGTGTTTTTCCTGAAGGCCTGGAATGTGGATTGCCGGCATGTATACGGGTTTAACATGGACGAATGGTCCGACCGCCGCGGGCGGACCCTGCCGGCGCGCGATCCGGGCGCATTTCAAAACGCCATGGAAGCGGCGTTTTACGGGCCGTTAGGCCGCCTGACGGTGCCCAAACTGCAGCGCTGTTTTGCCACCCGCGATTTGCTGCCGGAATATCCGGCGCGCATTGCCGCCCTGCGCAAGCAAGGCGCGCGGCTGGTGACGGTCTTCGGCATCGGCCGGGTGTGCCATATCGCATTCTGGGAGCCGCACTTCGCCGCGGAATTCAAGTCCGCCGCGGATTGGAAAAAGCAGTGCTACCGGCTGGGCGCGCGGCTGCACCCGCTGACCGTGGAGCAGAACGCCCTCACCAGTTTCAAGAGCCGCACCACCCTGGTGCCGGCGTTCGCCAACACCATCGGCCCGGGCCTGTTCCTGCAGTCGGATTACGTCATTGGCGGCTGCGACGGGGTGCTGGGGCGCGGCATGATGTGGCAGGGGATGTCTTTCCGCCTTTCCCTGCACCATGCGCCGACCCCGTGGATTCCTTCCACCTTCATGCC
>JAXGSX010000548.1:0-1193 GCA_040775225.1 Kiritimatiellia bacterium
AGATTGACGGCAAAAGCCGCGACATGACCGCCGCGGCAGCGCAAAACGCCCGGCGCATTGGCATCGAATGCCTGGTCTGCCTGGGCGGCGGCGGCACCCAGAAAAACGCGCTGCATATCCAGCAAAAAGGCGGGTTGCCCGTGGTCACGCTGCCCAAGACGATTGACAATGACGTGGCGGGCACCGACGTCACCTTCGGATACGACACCGCGCTGGGCATCACCACCGAAGCCATTGACCGGCTGCACACCACCGCCAGCAGCCATCACCGGATGATCGTCTGCGAATTGATGGGGCATAATGCCGGCTGGCTCGCGCTGGGCGCCGGCATCGCCGGCGGCGCCGACGTGATCCTGATCCCGGAAATCCCCTACGACTTGAAATGCGTCGCCGAACATCTCCTGGAACGGCGCCGCGCCGGCAAGCGATTTTCCATCATCGCTCTGGCCGAAGGCGCGCTGGCCCGCGCCGTCAAGCGCCCGCGCGCCCGCGCGCCCGGCAATGATTCCGCGATCGCGCCCGCGGCCGAGTCCCTGGCCAGCCGCCTGGCCCGCCAACTGCAGCAACTCGCCAACATGGAAGTGCGCGTAACTTCCCTGGGCCATGTGCAGCGCGGGGGCACGCCTTCGCCGGCGGACCGCCTGCTCTATTCCCAACTGGGCGCCAAGGCGGCGGAACTGATCGCCCACGGGAAATTCAACGTCATGGCCGGCATCCGCGGCGGCGTCAGCGTCGCCGTGTCTCTTGAAAAGGTCGCCGGCCGGATCAAGCAGGTGCCGCCCGATCATGACTGGATCAAGACCGCCCGCCGGCTCGGCATCAGCCTGGGCGATGCCGCCGGATGAGAAAGCCTCCCATGTCCATCGCTCTACCCGATTATCATATCCACACGCCGTTATGCAAGCATGCCGCCGGCGCGCCGGAAGAATACAAGCTCCATGCCGCCCGGCTGGGCATGCCGGAATTATGCTTTGCCGACCATGCCCCGGCGCCGGACGGCTACGACGCCCGGTACCGCATGGCGCCGGACGATTTCCCTGAGTACCGCCGCATGGTGGCCGCCATTCAAAACCATCAGCCGCCGGCAGTCGGTTTCGGCATTGAAGCCGATTATTATCCCGCCGGCGTGGAATTCCTCCGAACCTGGCTGCCGCGCCAGCCCTTCGATCTGGTGCTGGGCTCCGTGCATTATA
>JAXGSX010000549.1:0-1183 GCA_040775225.1 Kiritimatiellia bacterium
GGGCGGCATCGGGATCGCGCCCGGGGGCAACATCAACTACGCCACCGGCCATGCCGTCTTCGAGGCCACCCACGGCACGGCTCCCAAATACGCCAACCAGGACAAGGTTAATCCCGGCTCGGTGATTCTCTCCGGGGCAATGATGCTGCGCTACCTGGATTGGACCGCCGCGGCGGACATGATTGAAACCGGCCTGGCGGGCGCCATTGCATCCAAACACGTTACGTATGACTTCGCGCGCCTCATGGAAGGAGCATCCGCCGTCAAGTGCTCCGAATTTGCCGACAACATCATCGCCCATATGCGTTAACCGGCCGCCGATGCGCGGGGGAAACGCCGGCACGGCCACGCCCATCCTCCCCGCCCGGGCCGCCGGACAGCAAGATGCGCCAATTGATCAACCATTTGAAATTCCGGCTCTTCCTGATGATGACGCAGGAGCGTTACGTCCAGGCATTGGCCGCGGCGGACGCCGAGGGCATGCTGGCTGCCAGCGGCACGCTGTGCCTGGCGTATTCCTCGCTGGGCAACGCCGCTTACGCCAAAAAATGGGCGGATGAATTCTGGCGCGGCAGGGCTTTGCGCAATCGCGGGCCGGGCGGGTTAATCTTCAAGCTCAATCTTTAGCCCGCTCCGCCGGACGCGGACGGGCAATGACGCGCAAACCGAGATACAAATTCTTGTCGGCCGGCACCAGGGTGTAACGCGCCGCGGAGCGGCAGAACCTGGCATAATCGCCCATGCTGCCGCCGCGGGACACGCGCACTTCGCTCTTGCCTTCCGGGTCGGTTTGCCCGACCGGATCATAGGCGCGCTTGCCGTCGCGGCACCATTCCCACACATTGCCCAGCATGTCATACAGTCCCCACGGGTTGGCATCCTTGCGCCCCGCGGGTTGTGTCCGGCCATTGCTGTTTGCGCTGTACCAGGCAACCTGGTCCAGATTTGGGCAGCGCCCCATGATCGAAGTCAGGGCCGCGCCGTTGTTGAGCGCCGTTTCCATCCCAGCCCGGCAGGCGTATTCCCATTCCGCTTCCGATGGCAGGGAAAATTCCAGGGGGCGGTCGGGCCATTTTTTGACGGCCGACCCCAGTTTTTCAAGAAATTTCAGGCAATCCTCCCAGCTCACCTGCTCGACAGGATGGCCGGCGGCCTTTTGCCGGCTGGGGTTATCGCCCATGAC
>JAXGSX010000550.1:0-1175 GCA_040775225.1 Kiritimatiellia bacterium
ATCGCGACTACGGCGACAATTTCCCAGAATCCAAAGCGCATGGCGTTTCCTCCGGTAATTTGCGGAAAATACAATTGCGGTTGATTCCCGCTCCGGCTATTATGCCTTAACTGCATGGATTCCGCAACAAATATGCCCGATCAGGATGAAGATTATATGCGCCTGGCGCTGCGGCAGGCCGCCCTGGCGGCCGAGGCGGGCGATGTGCCGGTGGGCGCGGTGATTGTCCGCGGCGCGGAAGTGATCGGCCGCGCGCATAACCAGGTGGAGTTGCTGAAAGACCCGACCGCGCACGCGGAAATGATCGCCATCACCCAGGCGGCGTCGGCTTTGGGCGACTGGCGGCTGAACGAAACTACGCTCTATGTCACCAAGGAGCCGTGCCCGATGTGCGGCGGCGCCATCGTGCTGGCGCGCATACCCCGCGTGGTCTTCGGCGCGCGCGATCCCCAGACACCCTTCGCCCCGGCCGGGGTGGAAGTGACGCCGGGGGTACTGGGCGGGGAATGCGCGGAAATCCTGCGTGATTTTTTCCAACGCTTGCGCGAGACTGACCGCCGCGCCGGCGTTGCGCCATGATTGCCGGCATCCGAATCGCCGGTTGCGGGCGGTTCTTGCTTGACAGGGCAGGGCGGTTTGCTATAAAGACTATTGCCGTTTTTCCGTTCAGGCAAGCGGCCTTCACGCTATCAAAGGAGATTTTGCCATGGCTGTTTACGATCTTACCCCGGTGGATGTTCCGCATGTCAATACGAAGTACCGCACCATCAAGACCAAGCTGCCGGTGCCCGAATCCCTGCCGATTTTCGAAAAACTGCGCCAGACTGAGCCGCAATCCATGATGGGGCAGCCGCCGATCGTCTGGCATAAGGCCGAGGATATCACCGTCAGCGATCGCTGGGGCAACCGCTGGCTGGACTGGTCCTCCGGCGTGCTGATCACGAATGTCGGCCATAACCACCCTGAAATCCGCGAGGCCCTCCTCCGGATCATCAACCAGGGGCTGCTTTCTACTTATGTTTTCGTGCATGAGCAGCGCGCGGAACTGACGGCCCTCCTGCAGTCGCTGGCGCCGGATCCCGCCGATTACACGGTTTTCCTGCTGAGTTCCGGTAGCGAGGCCACGGAAAACTGCATCAAGCTGGCCAAGACCTACGCCATGGAGAAACACGGCC
>JAXGSX010000551.1:0-1168 GCA_040775225.1 Kiritimatiellia bacterium
CATTTCACATTCCCACCAGGACCATTTCGATCCGCAGGAGGTGGTTTCCGCGCGGTTGCAGCGCCGGCGCGGGATGACCCTGTACCTGAACCGGACTTCCGCCGGCCTCTTGCGCCATTATGCGCGGTTCAACCGGTTCCGCGATTTCAGCCGGAAGCGGCCGGATTACCATGTACGCGTCCTCACTCCATTCCGTTCCGTGCGCGTGGATGCCCGGACGACGGTCCAGCCCATTCTGGCCGACCACGATCAAACCTATCATGAACAACCCTTGAATTACATCCTGCATGTCGGGCGGAAATCCCTGTTATATGCCTGCGACACGGGATGGTATTCCGATCGTTCCTGGGCGGCCGTGGCCCGCTGCCGGCTGGCGGCGGTGGTGCTGGAGTGCACCTGCCAGCGGGTCGTGACAGGCGGACGCAAACACTTGGATTTCGAGCATTTCCTTCTGTTCGTCGAAAAATTGCGGCAACTGGAATGCCTGGCGCCGGGCGCTCAGATTATCGCCACGCATTTCAACCTGCATGATTATGATACGCGCAAGATCGCGCGCTTGCGGCGGCAGGGTGTAGTGATTGCCCGGCGGGGGATGGAATGCGTATGTTGAAGGCGGTCTTCTGCGATGTGGATGGTACGTTGACCGGGCATGCCGCCAAGCCGACAGATGCGGATATCCGCGCATCCATCAGGCGCTTGCGGGGGCGGGGTGTCTTGTTCGGTATTGCCACATCCCATGCCTTCGATGAGATGCTGACGCGCCGCTTTGTGAAATACTATGCCTTCGACTGCATGGCGCTGGAAAACGGCTCCGATTTGTATGTGCGCTGTGACGGCGGCCGATACGCGCCGCTGCAACAATTCCAGGCCAGCACTGCGCGGCGGCGCCGCCAGTTGGGACTGCTGGCCGGCTTGCTGCAGGAGTGGGCCCGCATTGGCGATGGTTCACCCGTTCAGTTCGGCGCGGAGGCGGACCGCGCGGAAGATTTAACGGTGGGAACCTGCCGGCTGTCGGCGCAGTATCGTCAGGCGTCCATTTTGCTGCGGGCGCGGGGCGCGCATGACGATTTGCGCCCGCTGATCCGCAAATTGCGCGCGGCGGCCGGGCAAAACGGGTGGCGCTTGAAGTTCATCGAACCCCGCCGGGATTTTGTGGAAATTGCCGCGG
>JAXGSX010000552.1:0-1168 GCA_040775225.1 Kiritimatiellia bacterium
CTTACGGCCTACGGCCTTTGCCCGCGCGAAATCGCCGGCGCGCTGCAGGCCGGCAACACGCAACTCCAGGCCGGCTCTTTCGAGCAGGGCAACGCCGTGGCCACCGTCGCGGCCGGTCCGTTTCTGCGGGACGCGGGCGAAGTCGCCAACCTGATGGTGGGGCTGCACGCCGGCCGCCCGGTTTATCTTCGGGATGTCGCCCGCATTGCCGACGGTCCGGCGGAAATCAGCGCCCTGACACGCTTCAGTTACGGTCCGGCCGACCCGGCATTCGCGGCGCCGGACGGCGCCGCGCCGCGGGCCGCGGTGACCATCGCGGTGGCCAAGAAAAAGGGCAGCAATGCCGTGCGGGTGGCGCGGGAACTGGAGCGGGCGCTGCGGGCGCTGCAGGGCCGGATCATTCCTGACAACGTCGCCGTCCGGATCACGCGGGACTACGGCGCCACGGCGAACGAGAAGGTCAACGACCTGGTGATCAACCTCGGCCTGGGCATGCTTACCGTCGTGGGATTGATTGCCCTGACCATGAGCTGGCGGGTCGGACTGATCGTCGGCATGGCCATCCCGATCACCTACGCCTTGACCCTGCTGTGCAACTTCCTCTTCGGCTACACGATCAACCGCGTCACCCTGTTCGCGCTGATTCTGGCCATGGGACTGCTGGTGGACAATCCCATCGTCAGTGTGGAAAACATTTACCGCTTCTTCGCCATGAAACGCCATCGCCGCGAGGATGCCGTGCAACTGGCCATGGAAGAGGTGATGCCGCCCATCGTGCTGGCCACGCTGGCGATCATTGTCTCGTTCATTCCGATGTTTTTCATCAGCGGCATGATGGGGCCCTATATGCGCCCGATGGCGCTGAACGTGCCGCTGACAATGATCAGTTCCATGCTTGTGGCGTTCGCGCTGGTCCCCTGGATGGCCAACAAACTGCTGCGCGCCCCGCCGGACAACGCCAAGCCTTACGATGTGCGGACCACCCGCACTTACGCGGTTTACCGCCGGCTGGCCGCCCCGTTCGTGGATTCGCGCCGGGCCGCCTGGCTGCTGTTAGCGGCAATGGCCGCGCTGTTCGCCGCCGCGCTGCTACTGGCCGCCACCGGCCGCGTCCCCTTGAAAATGCTGCCGTTCGACAACAAGAACGAATTTCAGCTCGTGCTGGACC
>JAXGSX010000553.1:0-1159 GCA_040775225.1 Kiritimatiellia bacterium
AGATCGCCCGGGGATTCGCCGCCCGCGATGCCCGCTTCCGCTGCCTGCGCAATCCCGGCAACCGGGGGGTTTCCTTCTCCCGCAACCGCGGACTCGACGAAGCCGCCGGCGACCGGCTGGCGTTTGTGGACGCCGACGACCGGGTATCGCCCGACTGGCTGGCCCATCTGCTGGCCGATGCCCGGGAAAGCGGCGCCGAAGTGGTGATTGGCCGTTCCCTCCGCGTATGCGGAGGCGCGGAGAGCGGCTACCGCATGGAAGGCCTGCGCCGTCGCGGATCCCTGGACTTCCGGCAGATCGTTTTCAAGGACAACAGCGTGGTCTGGAACAAGCTCTACGCCGTATCCCTGATCCGCCGACTGCGCCTGCGTTTCGACGAAAGCCTTTCCATCGGGGAGGATCTGCTGTTCAACTTCCAGGCGCTGCATGCCGCGCGCGGGATTTTCTACGGCGGACGGGGCAGCTACCTCCATCGGGCGGACAATCCTTCCTCCCTCATGCGCGGCACCCATCCCGCCGGCCGCGTCGCCCAGTATGCGCGCCTGCTGGAACGTCTGGACGCCGCGGCCCGCGCCGCTGGCCTGCCGAGGCATCCCGTCTTGCGCAAGGTCGCCTGGGACCTGCTGATGGATCACTACCGTTCCGCCACCCCCCCCCCGGATCCCGCCACCCTGGCGCTGATCCGGCGCCTGTCGGCAACCCTTCCGTTTCGCGTCCGCGCCAGCGTGTTCCGCAAGAATCTGCGCCGCCGCCTGGCCGGCCGCGACCCCACGCCCGGCTGAGACATTTTTCCCGCCGCGGGTTTTCTCCGCTCCCAGATAGGCATTATGGTTGTTATAACATCCATACTATGGATGTTATAACAACCATAATCCTGAATCAGGATTTGCGGTATTGGGACGGGATCGGAAAGAGCCGGCACATGCGGTTGCGCAAGTTGCGGAATGCCGGGGGGATTGATACGATGAAAACAGTCAAGGAATTCATCGGCGGTGCCGTCGACCGGGTCCGGTGAGTGTTGACCGAACTGGCATGCATTCGTACCGATTACTTGTTGTCGCCACGTCTCTGGACCGGCCGCATCTGGCCCTCTTCGAGGGCTTGCGCGCCGCCGGTGTGCACATAGAGGTTTGTTTTGATCCGGCCAGTCCGCGGCGGG
>JAXGSX010000554.1:0-1153 GCA_040775225.1 Kiritimatiellia bacterium
GTGACTATCGGCTGTATGTTTTGCGGCGGCGGCGCGCAATTCACTAATTCCGGCTTTCCCATACTCCGCCGGCAATGCCCCGATCTATGGCGCTGGTTCATGGTGGAGGCCCGCGCCGGTGAGATTATCTTGAGTATCAAGCACGACACCCCGCTTGACCGGACGCGCCAGGCCATTGACCGGCTTGGAGGGCTGGAGGCAATCGCCGACCGGATGCCGCATGTATTCGATTATCTACGAATTCTGCCAATGGGGGGTTATGACAAATGAAAACACCCCCCGCGATGGACAACCAGCAGAAATTTATTCTTGCATGTCATGAGGCCGGGCACGCCGTTTTGTCGCATGTCTTGAACGAGCGGCCGGTCAAGCACATTCATTTATTCGGCGACCAAGGCGGCTATTGTGACTTAGGCAAACTCCCGGACACCGGCGGCGACGTGCGCGACCGCGTTGAATCGCTGTTGATTGTGTCGCTGGCCGGCCAGGCTTCCGCCAACCATGCCAAATTTATCCCGTGGACAATCACCGGCGCGCCCCAGCCGGCCGCCAAGCCCATCCCCCAGGCAATCAATCATATCCGGCAAAAGTCTTTTAATCTGTTATATCACGATGCCCACGGCCCGCAACAATGCACTGATGCCGCATATCAAGACCGCTTGGCTAAACGCTTGTTCCCGGATAGTCATGGCCCATACCTTTACTGGATGGCACGCCGGACTGATGCGCTTGTCATTAATCACTGGCGGGCAATTCAAGCCGTTGCCGTTGCGCTGTTTCATCGGTCATATCTCAAGCGGCGCGAATTCCTGCAAATCATTAACATGGAGGTGAAAAAATGCGCTCTATGACTTTCACCCACGGCACACTTGGCAGTCTATGGCTTGAAGCCGACGCCCGCGGCCGCGTCATTGTCAGGACAGCCGGCAGGCTATCCGCAGTTGCCCGCGCCCGATTGCTTGAACTTGCCATTGATGATTTAGCCGCCCGCGCCGGTTTGCCCGCATACGTTTTACAGGCGGTAATTGTGGGAAATTCCACATCATGGCCGCGCCGGGTATTCGCTTGGATTGTCAGGGCACTTTGTGCAAGGGAGTTGTCAGGATTAAGTCTATGATTTTAAACGCCCACCGGGTGCCGGCGCTGGCTCCGA
>JAXGSX010000555.1:0-1150 GCA_040775225.1 Kiritimatiellia bacterium
AATCGCGCCGGCCGGCCGCAGGAGCGCATGGAACTTCGGCAGGATCACGGCGCCGGCCAGCAGGATGGCAATGGCGCCGGCCGCGCGCTTCCAAAAGGACGGCGAAAATGACGCCGCGCCCGGCCCCGGATGCTGAAGTGCATCGTCATGCTGACACCATGCCATCGCAAGCCAGAGCATTTCGGAATATGGAAAGCTGTTCAACATCAGTCCGGGCATCAGCCCGATAAGCGCGAAGGGCGCCGCGTCAATGCCGGAGCTGCTTTTTTTTCGGAGCGCCGCGCGCCGCATGCCGGCGAGAAGGCTGATCGCGATCCCGGCGGCCATGGCCAGCCCGGAAAAGATTCCGGCTTCCGCCGAGAGTGCGAGGATGGTGTTGTGGGCGTCGTTGCGCTGGTGGTAATCCAGGGCTGCCGACTCCGGCTTGAACTCGTCGAAGCGTTCCGCAAATGTTCCAAGGCCCACGCCGGCGAGGGGATGCGCCCTGGCCATTGCCAGGGCGGCCTGCCAGGAATGAATGCGTCCCCGGTCATAGCCCTGGGGCGCGGTGGCGCGGAACCCGAGGGCCTGCCGCCCCTCGTGCGGGAGAATGACAAGCGAAGCCAGCAGGCCAAGGGCCAGGATGCCTGAAAGCCAGGCCCGTCCGCGGCCGGCCGCGAGAAAGGCCGCGCTCATCAGCGCAAGCCCGAGCCACGCCGAGCGGGAAAAGGTCAGGAACATGGCAGCCGTTTCGGCCGCGCCAACCAGCGCGAGCGCCACGCGAAGAGGCTTGCGCCCCGTATGAAGCAGCAGGCCGAACCCGGCGGCAAAGGCGCCCAGCAGGAAGAATCCAAGCTCGTTCGGGTGCGAGAACGCGCCCGATGCGCGGTATATCAAAATCTTCGCGGCATCCGGCGCGGCTTCCACGGGGACCAGGGACTGGTACGGGTCGTAGGTGCCCAGCCCGAAAAGCGTGTCCGCGCAGAGCGTCTGGTAGATGCCCAGCCCGGACATCGCCGCGCCGGCAACGACAAGCGAGACGGCCGCGGCGGCGCGCCCCGCGGGCGAGCTAAGGCAGAAGCGGCCGGCCAGGAAAAGAATTGCCATGGCGGCAAGGCGCAGGCAGCCCAGGGCGCTGACGCCCGGAAAAACGGAATTGACCAGCGAAAAC
>JAXGSX010000556.1:0-1145 GCA_040775225.1 Kiritimatiellia bacterium
ACCACGAACCGGGAGGATCGCTGATCGCGCACCAGCATCAGCAGCATCCCGGATTGCGCGGACTGCGCCAACGCGGCGTTGAATTCCTCCACGTTGCGTACTTCGCGGTGGTTGACCGAGGTGATCAGGTGCCCCGGCTGGACGCCGGCTTGCGCCGCCGGACTGTCGGGCCGCACGCGGGTTACCAGCACGCCGTGTTCGGTGTAGCCGAACTGCTGCGACCACTGCGGCGTGAGATTTTCCACCACCAGGCCGATTTTTTCGCTGATCGCGGTCAGCGACAGCGGCGTTTCCTCCCCGCCTTCCTGGCTGCCCACTTTCACCTTGAGTTCGCTGCGTTTGCCATCCCGCCAGATTGTCAGCTTGATGGCCGTGCCGGGCGCCGTCAGGGCGATCTGGTTGCGGAATGCGCTGGCGCCGTCCACGCTTTTGCCGTTCAGTTCGAGAATGATGTCGCCGGTGCGTATGCCGCCCTTTTCGGCGGCGGACCCGGCGGTCACACCGGATATCAGCACGCCGCGGGACTGAGGGCACTTAAAGGATTCAGCCAGTTCGGCCGTCAGGTCCTGGATAGCCACGCCCAGGAAGCCGCGGGTGATCGTGCCGCTGGTCATCAACTGCTCCTTGATCTTCATCGCCATGTTGATGGGGATGGCGAACCCTATTCCCAGCGAGCCGCCCATCTGGCTGAAGATTGCGGTATTGATGCCGATGGCTTTCCCTTCGATGTTCAGGAGCGGCCCGCCGGAATTGCCGGGGTTGATCGCGGCGTCGGTCTGGATGAAATCCTCGTAGTCGGTGATGCCGATGTTGTTGCGCCCCTTGGCGCTGACCACGCCGACGGTCAGGGTTTCGGAAAGGCCGAAGGGATTGCCGATGGCGATGACCCATTCGCCGATTTCAATCGCGTCGGAATCGCCGATCGGCAGCACCGGGAAATCGTCGCCCGGGATTTTCACCAGCGCGACTTCCGAACGCGGATCGCTGCCCACCAGTTCGGCCTGGAACTCGCGGCCATCGTGCGTGCGCACGGTAATGCGGTCGGCATCGCCGACGATGTGATTGTTCGTCAGGATGTAGCCGTCCTTGGTGACAATGAACCCGGTGCCCGTGCCGGCCTGGCGTAAACGCTGTTCCGGCGCGGG
>JAXGSX010000557.1:0-1141 GCA_040775225.1 Kiritimatiellia bacterium
GGATGACCTCAACCGCATCTTCGAGCCGTGTTTCATCAAGAAGCGCCTGGCTTTGCGGACCGGCACGGGCCGGGGGCTGGCAGTGGTGTTCGGCGTCGGCAAGGAACACCACGGTTATGTCAACATCCGTTCCAATCCCGGCGAGGGCACCGATTTCACGGTGTATTTGCCGCTGACCGACACGGAAGCGGCCCCGGCGGAACCCCCGCGGCATCCCGCGCAGGATGCCCGGGGCACGGAAACCATTCTGCTGGTGGATGACGACGAAGAACAGCGCCGTTTCGCAGCACGCTGGCTGCGTTCGCTGGGATACCAGGTGCTGGCGGCATCCAATGGCCGCGCGGCCGTGGATTTGCACGCCGCCGCTCTGGCCGGCGATAAAAACGTTGACTTGATCGTCCTCGACATGATCATGGCGGACGAAATGGACGGTTTGGATACTTACCGCCTGATACTTGAGCGGAATCCGCGCCAGAGAGCAATCATGGTCAGCGGATTTGCGGTTAATGCGCGGATCAAGGAAGCCCTGAAGCTCGGGGCCGGTCAATACCTCCAGAAACCTTACAGCCTGGAAGAACTTGCCCGCCTGGTGCGCCAGGAACTGGACCGCGCCGGCGAGTGATGCAGCCTTCGCCGCATCCGCTTGGTTGCGCGGGGCTTGCGGTATGCGTATACGGCGCCCCGCGTGCCTGGCGTCGGCGCCAAACTTGCGCGATGCAAAATCAAGGCGGATAAAAAGGTTTTGCATTGCATTTTATGCCGGTTTTCCCTATATTTTACAACTTTATACAAGCAAGGCAGGATGAATATGAAAAAAATCGTTTTAGGTTTGCCGAAAGGCAGTTTGCAGGAAGCCACGTTCCTGCTGATGAAGAAAGCCGGGTTTAACATATCCGTCGGTTCCCGTTCTTACATGCCGGCCGTGGACGATCCTGCCATCCAGGCGCGCTTGATCCGCGCCCAGGAGATCAGCCGTTACGTGGAACACGGCCTGCTGGACGCCGGCATCACCGGATACGACTGGATTGTGGAAAACGGCGCCGACGTGGTGGAAGTGGCCGATTTGATTTATGCCAAGCAGGGCTTGCGTCCCGTCCGCTGGGTAGTGGCCGTGCCGAACGATTCGCCCATCCGCAGCGTA
>JAXGSX010000558.1:0-1122 GCA_040775225.1 Kiritimatiellia bacterium
GCTTGCGGAAGCCGCCGCCGCCGTCACGACCAGTGTGGGCGAAGGATTCGGGATGGCGTTTCTTGAACCATGGCTGGCAGGCTGTCCGGTGGTGGGACGCGATTTGCCGGAAATCACGGAGATCTTCAAAAATGACGGACTGGCACTCTCCGGCCTCTATCGGAGTTTGGACATACCGGCGGACTGGGTAAGCCTTCCAGCTTTGCGCCGGCGCATCCATGCCGGCTTGCGCGCGCTTTACTCCGCCTACGGCCGCGCAACCGGCCGCGGCGACATGGAAGCCGCCATGGCCGCCGCCGTCCGCGGCAACCTGGCGGATTTCGCGCGGCTGGATGAATTCATGCAGACCGGCGTGCTCCGGCAGCTGGCGGCGGGACGTTTTAGCGCGCATGACATTGCTGCGGCAGTGAAATTCTTCCGGCACGATCCGCGTCAGAATCCGGAACAAATTTCACGCAACCGCCGGATCATCCGGCGCAAGTACAACCCCGCCGCCTATGCGCGGCGCTTGGAAAATATTTATACGGCCCTGGTGTCCGCTCCAGCCGGCGGAACTGCCGACACTGAAATCGGGGAGGAACGGCTGCTGGACGATTTTCTCGCTCCGGAACGTTTTTGCCTTCTGCGCACATGACGGAACGCATCATTTTAATTTCCGCCATTAAGGCGCTGGCCCACCCCATGGGCCCCATCCCGCCGGCATCGGCGCCGGCGGCGCGCCGCCCCAGCCTGCCCGGCATCCGCGCCGTGCTGTTTGACGTGTACGGCACGCTGTTGCAATCCGGCAGCGGTGAAATCGGCCTGGCCGACGCGGGCGCGGCGGATCGCGCGGAATTTTTCCGCGCGGCGCTGGATGCGGCAGGCATTCCAGCCGCCCAGACAGCGGGCGCCGTCGGTTCGGCAGCCATGCATGGCGCCATCCGCCGGCGGCACGACGCCGCACGCGCCGCCGGCACGGACTATCCCGAGGTGGATATCGAAGACATCTGGCGGACCGTCCTGGCGGAATTGCGGCAGGCCGGATTGGCGCCGGCGGAGGTTGATGCCCGACAGGTCCGCCGCGCGGCGGTGGAATACGAATGCCGCGTCAATCCCGTCTGGCCCATGCCGGGATTTCCCGAA
>JAXGSX010000559.1:0-1122 GCA_040775225.1 Kiritimatiellia bacterium
CACAATCTGTCAATCCCTATCCGCTCGGTCCGTTGTGCCTGCCCGTTTGCGCTTGCCATTGATGGCGGGCAATGGCAAACTTTTACAGGTTTTCAGCATGCGGGCAATGGGGCGGGGTAATTTATGATGCGTGTCGGCGGGACGATGTTGCTGGGGGCGTGGCTGGCTGCTGCCGCCCCGGGCGCGATTATGGAAGCGGAAATAATGGAAACCAACCCGGAATCCGCAACGCTGCGGCAGTTGGCGGCGCCGGCGGTTTGGCCGGCGGATGACTTCGGTTGCGGGCCGCTGCTGGCGCCCGGCCGGACTTTTTACGTGGACGCGGAAGGCGATGACGCCGCCGGCGGGCAATCGCCCGCTTCCGCCTGGCGCACTATCCGGCGCGGCCTGCCGGAGCTGGCGGCGGGTGATACGCTGCTCATCGGCGAAGGCGAATACATCGAGCCGCAACTGGAAATCAATGTGCGCCAGCCGCAGACCGGCGCGCCGGGCCGGCCGATCCGGATCATGGCTGCGCCGCGCAGCCGGGTGATCATCAGCGGCGCGCCGCCCCTGGCGGCATTTCAGCGCGCGCCTAAATGGCGTTATTTATGGACGGCGGATTGCCCTTATCCGGCCGTGGCCGCGGTATGGGAAAACCTGCGCAACATTGAATTGCAGCGCGTGCCTTCCGCCGCATTGGCGGACGAATTGCCCGGCGCTTACTGGCATGACGCGCAGCATGAAAGGTTGTTCGTGCATTTCGCCGACAGCCGGGATCCCGAGGTCAATCGCGGGGTGCGCGTCATGCCCGTTACCGCGGCGGCGGATAAGCACGCGTTTCCGCATGCCTATACCGAAGGCGCCGGCGACCTGGGCGGGCCCCGCGATGTGCGGCACGGGCTGCGCATCCACGGCGATTACGTGCTGGTGCAAGGGATTTGGTTCAGGCATCACGTGGAGTCCGTGGTGATCAGCGCCAATGCCAGCTTCCGCACCGGCAAGCCCTTGCCGGGGTTGAACCGCCCGCTGGGCGGCCGGCATAATACGATCGAAGATTGCATGTTTTTCGCCAACGAAAATGCCGGGGTGCTGCTGACCGTCGGCGCCGAACGCTGCCTGGTGCGGAACAATGTGTTTGTC
>JAXGSX010000560.1:0-1110 GCA_040775225.1 Kiritimatiellia bacterium
ATTTTCGGCAATCTTGACGGAAATCTCGCCGTCCGGGAAACGCACGATCTTGATGTCGCCCAGCGGAATGCCCAGGTTGCGCGCAATGCCTTCAGCCAACCGGGGGTTGGCGCTGCCGGTAAAAATTTTCATGCTGCTCCTAACGTTTTTCGTCAACCGCGCGGCGCGGCGCCTGCCGCTGCGCCCGCGCGCATCAACTATCCCCGTTGCCCGACCAGGACTCGAACCTGGACTCTGGCCTCCAAAGGGCCGTGTGCTGCCATTACACCATCGGGCAATCGCCCGGCCCGCCGGCAGCGCCGCGCGCGGCCGGAGGTTAAAATGCAGGGCGCAAGTCGCCCGCAATTTGAACCACACTGGTCCACAATTGACATTCCATGGCGCGCCGCAACTCCGCCGCCAATGTCCGACCATGCTCCGCATCGGTAACCAGCGCAAAAAGCGTCGCGCCGGAACCGGACAGCAACACCGCCCGCGCGCCGAGCCTGGCCAGTTGGCCCGCAATCATTTCCAGCAACGGATACTTGTCAAACACGGTCCGCTGCAGGGCGTTATGCAGGCCCGCCGCCAATCCCGCCGCCTCGCCGCTACCCAGAGCGGCAAGCAAGTTTTTAAATGTATCCGGTTGCAGCGCAGATGTCAAGTCCGGCTTGTATCTTTCATAAATATCCCCCGTGGACACGCCGAACCCGGGATTGACCAGCAACAGCCATGGCCGCCATCCCGCGCGCCAGGGCGCAGGCTCCACCCTCTCGCCCCGGCCGGCAATGCTCACCGCGCCCCCATGCACCAGCGCGGGAATATCGCACCCCAGCCGGCTGGAAAGTTCCATCAACGCCGGCCGCGTCAATCCGGTTTGCCACAGGCGGTTCAATGCCAGCAGCGCCGCCGCGGCGTCGGCGCTGCCGCCGCCCAGTCCGCCGGCTACCGGCACGTTTTTTTCGAGCAGGATGCGGGCGCTGGTCTGGTAAACAGGTATAGAGTAGCGGTTGAAGAGCCAGGCGAGTAACAATGCCAGCAGGACCGTTCCGGCAAACCAGAACCAGTTCCTGAAGAGGATCATGACCAGTTTTCTGAGATCAATCTCTTCCTCTTCGGGCATTTGGAAAG
>JAXGSX010000561.1:0-1100 GCA_040775225.1 Kiritimatiellia bacterium
CGGAAATATGCGGAAATGCTCGCCGGCCGCCGTACGGTGCGGATTGCAGTCATCCGCCTGCCGGACGGTATGACGGCTCCGCGGGATCATGCGGCCGGTGGCGCCGGGGAATCGGCTAACAGCATGATTTGCCAGACGGCCCGGCTGAACCGCGTCAGCCTGATCGTCGCAGAGTGGCTCAGCGACCCGCACAACCTGCAGGATGTGCTCTGGCTGGCGCACCAGCTTGGGGCGCCGGCGGTCTTCATCCGCCATCCGAGGCACGCGCCGGCCGGCCGGGTAGTCGTGGCGACGGAGGGCGGGGTCAATGTCCTGCAGCAATTGTGGGTGGCCCGGGAAACCGCGCGCGCGGCCTGCGCGCCTATCCATCTGCTGCGCGTGCTGTCGCCCGTAGCCTTCGCCAAAAGCACGGAAAACGCCGATAACCCGGCGGCGGTCCTGAACGCCTGCGCGGATCGCCTGCTGGATATGCAGGTGCGGATGGAGGTGCGCAGCGCGCCCAGCGTGGCGCAAGGCATTACGGCTTATCTTGAAAAAGGCGATACGCTGGTGCTGGGGGCGCCCAGCGCGCTGCGCATGAGCGCGCCCTTTGCCGGGTCCCTGCCCGATACCGTCGCCCAGAGCGTGGATGTCCCGTTAATCCTGCTCTCCACTCCGCCCGAGCGGCGGGTGAGTTTCCGCGGGATGTTCTGGGGCAAGCTCATCCAGACCGGCCTGCGCCCGCGCCATAAGCGCCAGGCATTGGCGAGTCTCATTAACAACCTGGCGCTGCACAACCAGTTGCCGCACGCCAGCCGGGCCGATATCCTGCGGCGCGCCATGCAGGGCGAAGCGCAAAGACCGAGCGCGACGGAATGCGAAACTGCGTTTCCGCATGTGCGGCTGCGCGGATTCTTCGGTCTGGCCGCCAGCCTGGCCATTTGCCCGGCCGGTGTGCGCTGGGGCAACCCGGACGGGCAGCCGGTGCGGTTTATCTTCCTGCTGGTGACGTCGGAAGGTTTTTGCAATGAATATCTCGCCGCCCTTGCCATGATTGCCCGGCGCATGATGCGCCCGGCAGTCCGGCGGGCTTTGCTGGAATGCCAAATTCCCGACCAGGC
>JAXGSX010000562.1:0-1095 GCA_040775225.1 Kiritimatiellia bacterium
AATCCGCGGCGTATTGTTCCAGCCCGGACATGATGGCCCGGCAACTGTCGCGCCACCGGTCCGGCGGCATGTCTTCGGTAATGCCGAATAAAACGCCGGCATGTGACGGCAACTGCGCCAGCAGCGCCACGGTCAGCCCCTTGATTTCCGCATCCGGCTTGATATGCGCCGAGGATGGAAAATTGATCCACAAGACCTTGTCCGGCCAGGCGGCGCGCGCTTCGGCCAATGTCATGTCGGTATCCGGCGCCGGGGTGAAAGCCTCGATGTAATCCAGTCCGCTGGCATTGATTGCCGGCGCCAGCAGCCGGCAATTGCCGTCGAAATGGTAGCCGACCCGTTTGCCGGCGCGGTGCAGAACCGCGGCGGTTTCCTGGAAATACGGCAGGTAATATTGCGCAAAACGCTCCCGCCCGACGATTTCCACGGTGACATTCGACCCGCAACTGACATAGCGGGCGGTCGAAGCCGCCACCATGGGCCATAAACGGCGCAGGTTGTAGTAATGCGCCGAGTATAAATTTAACACTTCATCACGGTTTTCCATCCACTCGATGCAGAATGCTTCCGGCCCCATCAGGTGGGAGATCAGGCATTGCATCGGATCGGAACCGAACCAGACCGGCAGGATGAAATCATCGCCCAACTCCTTGTCCAGGGCCGCGTAAGCGGCGTAATCCGGGGTGTATTGTTCGTCGCGGATGAAGGATGCCAGCGCCCGGTAATCGTCCGGCGTCTTGAACAGATACGTCTGCTGCCAGCGGGTGAAGCCCTGATCTGCCGATGTCGCGTCCAACTCTCCCGCGGGGGTTTCGTAAACGGTGCGCTTGATCCGCCGGCCGGATTCCGCGCTGACGGATTCCCGGACCTTGATGTTGGGGCGCGCCAACCGGACCACCGTGGCGTTTTTCACCAGGCACATCCCCCGGTTGCGCATTTCCCGCTCCGCCGCGCAAGCCGGCGCCATCTGGGAATAAATGGTGAACGGCGTCCGGTGGGCGCAGCCGCCATGCAAGACAATTTCGACATGTTGACGCGGTGTCAGCATAGCCAGCCCGGTTCGTTCGGTTCGTTCAATCAATCCATCGCCGCCAT
>JAXGSX010000563.1:0-1093 GCA_040775225.1 Kiritimatiellia bacterium
CGCCTTGGCTTTTTCATAATCCGATTTAGCCCGGCCCGCCGCCCCCCGATAAACCTCGCGGGCGGCGGCGGGCGGTTTTTTACCGGCCCGGTCAAACGCGATCTGAAATTCACTGGGCTGCGGCATCTTTATATTCAGCTCGCGGGGCCCGCCGGCGGCCAACACCCAGGAATTGCCGCCAATGACCGCAACCGCCAGGATGTTTGTTCCGGGGTGAAGCTCCAGCGTGCATGTATGGTTGCTAACCGCAATCGGCCCCACCTTGTTGCCCGCGGGAATAGTTCCCAAAACCGGCTTGCCGTTTAGCCACCACTGCATCCACCAGTCCGCCCCCGCATACAAACGCACGGATTGCTCCGTCGCCACACAAATGGCTGTTATTAGATACGCCGTAGGCCGACGTGATTTCTGCCCGAAATATTCACCCAAATCAAGTATTCCGCCCGGAAACCGCAAAGGCCGGGCTTTGTATGGAATTTCCCCAATAATCAGTTCTGCGGGAATCTGTTTGAAACAATCGCCGGACAGCAAATCGGCATCCGCGGGAGCATTGCCGCCGAGCATATTTTCGGAAGGCGGCACAGGCCCGAAAACCAGCCAGTTTGTCGGCCAATCCCAATTTTGTTCAGCATGTCCGACAGTTACGAACCAAAACAGTACCGCAAACACAAACAAGGAAATCTGCCGCGCGGAATATAAAATAACGCTCATGCTTGAGTTCCTTACACTGGAATTGTTTGCGTCGGAGGAGATAATTCCGGTACTTGATGTTTAGGACCAATGCAGCACCGCCTCGCTAACCGACCCGCCCACCCCCATCCGGTTGCGCGCGCAGCACTCAAAATGATTTTCACCCGTGTGCAGATGCCAGGCATAGCGCCCGGGTATTTCCCGCCATGGTCCACCGTCAATCCGCGCCAGGTAAGCATCGAAGTTCGGTGTTTCCGTATCCAACCATACATTCAAGACACCCGCATCACGGGTGGCTTGCATGGCGAAACCAACGCGGTTCAGGGTCCAGTAGCAGTCGCGCGCCCGCGTCCCCGCATGGGCGCCATGCCATTGCGGCGCAACGCCGGGCCCCTCATAAACC
>JAXGSX010000564.1:0-1085 GCA_040775225.1 Kiritimatiellia bacterium
AAAGGCCGGGTAAGTGAATTTGAATTGCAGACCGGGACGGGGGCGTCCCGGTTCCATGCGGAGGAAACAAAATCTCTGGCCGGCGAGATAAATTCCGCGCCTCTGCCGCGGGGGATTTACGTGTTCACGAGCCGGCTGCGGGTCAATGGTGAAGTCATCGAGGAACGCGAGCCGGAGGCGCTGGTGGTTACCGGGCGGGCGCCGATGGAAAAAGTTGCCGGGGACACGCTGGAGCAGGGGCTGGACCTGGCGCTGGAGCGGACGATAGACTTCACCGACCCGGCCGATCCGCATCCGTGGTTTGAGACGGATCACAAGGGCCCGATCCCGGCCGGTCGCTGGGGGACGAACTATTACCACACGGTGGAGCCGGCGCTGATCGTCGAGCGCAACGGGTTGAAATACCGGACGACCCGGCCGGTGGAGCGGGCGCAGTTTTCCTACCGGGTGGAGTTTGCGCATCCGGGGGACTGGTACCTGCTGGCGCTGGAATACCCGGACGACGCCGAGCGCTGGATCGGCGTATCGTGCAACGCCGATCGGACCCCGGAACACCTGCGGCGCGCCAAGCCGGGTGAGAGTTACAGCGCGAGTTCGAAATGCGGGCCGGCGATCTGGACGGGGGGCAAGTATCCCAACACCGGAAAAATGCTGGAGATGAAGTGGATTTACCGGCCGGACCCGGGCGGGCATTCGATCAATGTGATGTCCTTGATGAAGGACACGGAAGCGGCGGCGGCGCGGCTGAAGATATATCACGTCAGCGGGCGCCTGAGCGAGTTGGATGCCGGCGGCCTGCCGGCAATGAAACAGCGCCGGTTCGGCATGGTGACCGAGCGCACTTATCCGTGGGTGAACGGCATTTACAACCTGTTCAGCTCGTTCGACAGCGGGAAGGTCGCCTTACGCGGCGATAAAGGCGCGGGGAATTATACTAATAATGCCATAGTGGACTGGTGCGAGCATCTGCGGCTGCTGGAGGACGCGGCCGGCCATTACGCCGAGTACATGCGGTTCGCCGGGCAGAACCTGCACGCCATGGGGTGTTTCCAGTATGGCGATGACAATACGGCATCGCAATACGT
>JAXGSX010000565.1:0-1080 GCA_040775225.1 Kiritimatiellia bacterium
GCAGGACTTGATCGGCGGAGGGCTTGTTGCAATTGGCGAACAATCCGATGGTTTTAACGCGTTTCACGGTTTCTCCCATAAAATCAGAAATTCGACATTGCCGGCCGGACCGGTGATGGGCGATTCGCATACCCCCCGGCACAGCCAGCGCAGTTCCGTCTCGCCAAAAGCGCGGATGCGCGCCGCCACCTCCGCCCGCACTGCCGGATCCCGCACCACCCCGCCCCGCCGGACCTGCTCGCGGCCCGCCTCAAATTGCGGCTTGATCAGCGCCACGGCCTGGCCGCCGCCGGGCAGGACGCGATCCACTGCCGGCAGGATTTTGGTCAGCGAAATGAACGAAACATCCACCGTCGCCAGGTCCGGCACCGCGGGCAGGTCGGCCGGGGCCAGGTTGCGGGCGTTGATTTTTTCCAGCAAAGTCACGCGCGCATCCTGGCGAAGCCGCCAGTGCAACAACCCCTGCCCCACGTCCACCGCCATCACCCGCGCCGCGCCATGCTGCAAAAGGCAATCGGTAAACCCGCCGGTGGAGGCGCCCACGTCCAGGCATATCCGCCCGGCTACCGGCAGGCTAAAATATTCCAGCGCCCTTTGCAACTTCAATCCGCCGCGGCTGACGAACTGCTCCCGGGCTGCCAGGATTATCCGGCGGGCCGGGTCAACTTTCTGCCCCGGCTTCGACACCGGCTGGCCGTCAACCAGCACCGCCCCGGCCAGGAGCAGACGCTGGGCCTGCTCGCGGCTTTCGGTCAGCCCCCGTTCCACCAGTAATTGGTCTATCCGCCGCGGTTTGTCTTTCTGCATGGAATCTGCCGCCTGATGCCGCCGGATTCGCCAACGCGCCCGGTTTACCTGAGCGCGGCGCGCACCGACTCCGCCACGGCGGCCGCCGTAAAATCATGGCGCGCATGCAACACGTCCGCCGCCCCATGCGGCAGGAACCGGTCGGGCCAGCCGAAGCGCAACAGCCGGCCGGCAAAGGCATGGTCCGCCAGCCACTCGCCCACCGCGCTGCCAAACCCGCCGGCCAGCTGGCTGTTTTCCAGGGTCACAATCACCCGCGTGTCCCGGCAATGC
>JAXGSX010000566.1:0-1079 GCA_040775225.1 Kiritimatiellia bacterium
CGCCACGTTCAGGCCGACGTGTTTCATGGTCGTCATGGCCCGCGCGCCGGTCAGCGCCGCTCCGGCAGCCACCTCGAACGCCACTTTTTCGTTCGGCGCCCACTCGCAGTAAATCTCCGGACGATAAGACGATACCGCCTCCATGATCTCGGTGGACGGCGTGCCCGGGTAGCCGGAAGCCACTCTCACGCCCGTTTCATAGGCGCCGCGCGCGATGGCTTCGTTGCCGGAAAGTAATTTGATGTCGCTTCGCATGAGCGTCCTGTATACCAGAATTGCCCGGAAGGCGCAAATTAATCCGCAAAAAAAGGTTGCCCCATCCCGGTATATCCATACAATCGGCAGCAAATGTATATCAGGCATAATTTTTACGGGTCCAACTCCAACCCCGGGTGCAACCCTTTCGGGATGGGGTTGCTGTTGACGCCTGCCACCCGGTTTTTGCTGGCGTTGACGGTCATGGCGTTCCTGACCCAGAAAATATTCGATTGGATGACCGGTTATGGCTTTACGCACGTCTTCGCCCTGAGTTGGGCGGGTATCCGCCGCCTGGAACTGTGGCAGCCGGTGACATACATGTTCCTCCATGGCGGGTTCTGGCACCTGCTTTTAAACATGCTGGGTCTGTTTTTCCTGGGGCCGGAAACCGAACGCGCCTTGGGCAGCCGCCGGTTTGTCAGGTTGTACCTGGCCTGCGGCCTGCTGGGCGGACTGGGTTGGCTGTTGATCAGCGGCCAGCAGGGGATTTGCGTCGGCGCTTCCGGCGCGGTGTTGGGCATCCTGGCGGCTTTCGCCGCTTTGTTTCCCGACCGGCCGGTCACGCTTTTGGTGTTTTTTGTGTTGCCGATAACCATGCGCGCCCGCACCATGGCGATCGGCTTTGGAGCGGCAACCCTGCTGATGATGTTCAGCCAGCCGGGCCATATCGCCCATGCAGCGCACCTGGTCGGCGGCCTGGCCGGCTGGCTGTATGTCGCGCTTTTTTTCAACCGGGCAGGGCGGGGAATCGCCTGGAATCCGCGGCGCTGGTGGCATGAAGCGCGCTGGCGCTGGGAACGGCGCAATTTCAAGGTGGTGTC
>JAXGSX010000567.1:0-1067 GCA_040775225.1 Kiritimatiellia bacterium
GCCCCGGCTTTCGCCGCACCGTATGGAATATGTTTTGACATTCCCCGGTCCCGCCGCCGCCAGGGCGACCGGTATGACGCGGCGGCAGACTTCCGCCGTCTCTTCCACCCGCGTACCGATATCCAATTCCACCCGGATGGTCAGGCGGTCGGAATCATCTTCCGGTGCATATTCCGACCCGACCGTCAGGAAGACCAGGACGCCTCCGACCAGCAGCGCCATGGCCAACGCCACAACCAGCCACCGCGCGCGCAAGGCCCGGCGCAAGAGACGGCCATAAGCGGCATCCACGGCTTCAAATCCGCGGTCGGCGCGGGCATGGAAGGCGGCCAGGCGCGCGCCCATCCGCGCCTGCTGGTCCCTGGCGGTCTGCAAAAGTTTACTGCCCAGCATCGGGGTCAGCCACAGGGCGCAAACCATGCTCGCCACCAGGGTGGCCGTCAACAATCCCCCCAACTGCTTGAACATCACCCCCGACTCGCCTTCCAGGAAGATCAGCGGGACGAACACCACGATGGTGGTCAGGGTGGAGGCGGATACCGCCGTGCCCACCTCTTCGCTGCCGAACATCGCCGCTTCGCGCGGCGCGGCGCCGGCTTCCACTTTTTTCGTGATGTTTTCCAGCACCACCACGGCATTATCCACCACCATGCCCATGGCAACGGCCAGGCTGGACATGGAAATGATGTTGATGGTCCAACCCATCGTCCACATAAAGATAAACGCCATGATCAACGAAAAAGGAATGGTCATGGCGATGATCAGCGCCGATCGCAGATTGCGCAGGAACAGCAGAGCGACCAGCACCACAAACACGAAGGCCCACTTGACGGCATTGGACACGTTGTTGATTGAGTTGACGATATCCGTGCTGGTGTCGGCGACCAGGTGCAGTTCGATGTCCCGCGGCAGGTTCGGTTTCAGCCGCTCGAGTTCCCTGGTCGTTTCGCGGGCCACCGCGACCGTGTTGGCGCCGGAGCGTTTTTGAACCATCATCATCATGCCGCGGCTGCTGTTGATCTCCGTGATGCGTTTTTCCTCCTCGAAACCGTCCAGCACCTGCGCCA
>JAXGSX010000568.1:0-1059 GCA_040775225.1 Kiritimatiellia bacterium
CAAATGCCGCCGCTTGAGATTCCATGAAACAACGTCGCCCAGCGGGTCGGTGCCGCGATAAGGTTCTCGGATGGCGTTTTTTCCATAAAACAAGCGCTTCCTGTGTGCGTAGCGCAACAATCGCCGGCGGGGCATGGGTAGGACAAGGGGCGGCGGGCGTTCGCCGTTTTAAAAGCGGTTTACTGCGTGCCTGGATCAATACCGGCGGCTTGCCAGTCTGGATCACGCCATGCTGATAATGACCGTTACGGCGGCCGGGGTGCCTATGGCGGCGCGCTGGGCATCGGCCATGCCGGGCGGAATTCGCTTTGACCTGGCAACGGTCGCCCGGTGATGTCGGGTAGTCCTGACCGTCTTACCTGGTGGCCGTCGCCATGAATCCCGTTTTAACCATGACCGCCGCCGTCTGTCTGACCTGGCCGGCATGATCTTGAATTCCATTGCGGCGCGGTTGTGCGCTGATCGTGGCGGGCCGTTTTGCCGGGGTATGCTGATATGCCTAGCCGCGGTTGCGTGGCGTGGTGGGCATCCTGGGCGGTGTTTTTCTGGCGGGGGTGGCGGATAAATGCCGATTAGGCTGTTTTGACCTGCTGGCCTGGTGGTGCTGGCGGCGGCGCGCTGACCTGGTGCGTGGCGTCCTGCTGGCGTTGCATGGGTGGTTGTTGTGGATGCGACTGCCTGACCGGGTTCATTGGCGGGGCGTTCATGGTTCGCGCTTCACCTGGCCGCCGCCGCCATGACCGTATGACCGCCGGCCTGCCCGGTGCGGTGGTGTGGGGTTCGTCCTGGCGCGGTGTGCGGCGCCATGATAGCGGATTACCCGGCCAGACTGCCCGGTGCGGTGGGGCGTTGCGTGGATCACGTCGCCGCCATGATGACCGGGCCTGTCGTGGTGGCGGGGATTGTGTCAACATGTTGGTGGCATGCCTGCCGGATCGGCTGTCATTGCGCGCCCGGATGGAATACTCGCCGCCATGCCGAACACTGCAAAGCGAATTCCACGCAAAACAACTTGTAAAGCTATGCCATAGCCGCGGCCGCATCGCGTTCACGGGTCCG
>JAXGSX010000569.1:0-1057 GCA_040775225.1 Kiritimatiellia bacterium
GGCCGCGCCCTGCGTGCCGCCGCTGAAGCGCCCGTCGGTTAAAAGCGCCACGGACTTGTCGAGCCCCATGCCGACGATCGCCGACGTAGGGGAGAGCATTTCGCGCATGCCGGGACCGCCTTTCGGCCCTTCGTAGCGGATGACGACGATGTCGCCCGATTTGATCCTTCCGCCCATAATAGCGGCGATGGCCTTGTCTTCGGAGTCGAAGACGCGGGCCTTGCCTTCGTTCACCTGCATGGCGGCGGCGACCGCGGACTGTTTCACCACCGCTCCGTCCGGTGCGAGGTTGCCGCGCAAAACGGCGATTCCGCCCTGCGGCGAATAGGGGCGGTCAAGCGGCCGGATAACATCCTCGTTTAGAACCCGGGCGGTTTTAAGATTGGCGCCCACGTTCTTTCCGGTTACCGTCAGGCACTTCTCGTTGATGACGCCCAGTTTGGCGATCGTTTTCATGACGGCCTGGATGCCGCCGGCCGCGTCGAGATCCTCGATGTGATGCGCTCCGGCGGGGCTGAGCTTGCAGATGTTGGCCGTCTTTTCGCTGATTTTGTTGAACAGATTCAGATCCAGCGTGATGCCTGCCTCGTGGGCGACGGCCGGAATGTGCAAAACGGTGTTTGTGGAGCAGCCCAGCGCCATGTCGACGGCGATGGCGTTTTGAAAAGCGGCCAAGGTTGCGATGTCGCGGGGTTTCACATTCTTTTTGAGCAGTTCCAGAATTTTCATGCCCGCCTGCTTGGCCAGGCGATGCCGCGCGGCAAACACCGCGGGAATCGTGCCGTTCCCGGGCAGTCACAGCCCCAGCGCCTCAGTGACGCAGTTCATGGAATTGGCCTTGTACATGCCGGAGCAGGACCCGCAGCCGGGGCAGGCGCAGTCTTCCAGTTGCTGCAATTCCGCGGCGGTCATTTTTTTGGCCTTTACCGCGCCGACGCCTTCAAACACGGTGATGAGATCCGCCGGCCGGTTTTGAAACCGGCCGGCCAGCATCGGTCCGCCGCTGATGAAAATGGCGGGAACGTTGAGCCGGAGCGCCGCCATGAGCATGCCGGGA
>JAXGSX010000570.1:0-1057 GCA_040775225.1 Kiritimatiellia bacterium
GGCCCGATGCAAGGGCTGAAATTTCCGCGCCGCGCCTGGCCGGCCGGCGTCAATATGCCGGAGTTTGTTGCCGTGTTGAAAGGCGCCGCCATACCGGATCGCTCCATGCTGCTGTATTACCTGATGGGTGATGTGGCGGCATCCAACGCGCCGGGCAATGCATGGAAAGTCGCCCATGCATGGCCGGTGCCGCATACGCCGGTCCGGTATTACCTGCGCGCGCCGGGCGGGTTGTCGCGCGGGCAATCCGCCGATGCGCGGGACCGCCGGAGTTATGAATACGCGCCGTCCAATCCCGTGCCGACGCTGGGCGGGACGATGATGGGCTCGCCCGGACCGGTGGATCAGCGCCCGCTCGCGGAACGGAATGATATCCTGCGATTTATGTCGGAACCACTGGCCGAACCGCTGGAAATCACCGGCAAAGTCCGCGCCTGCCTGTTTGCCAGCGCGGATGCGCCCGACACGATGTTCGTGGTTAAACTGGCGGACGTTTATCCGGATGGTTACGAGGCCATTGTCCGGGAGGGCGCCATGACCGCCCGATTTTACCAGGGGCTGGATAAGCCCGTTCCGCTGGAACCCGGCCGGATATACAAACTGGAGATTGACATGTGGAGCACGGCGTATGTTTTCAACGCCGGGCACCGGTTGGCCGTGCATATCGCCGGCAGCGATTCCCCGAAGTATGAGGTCCATCCCAACACGTATGAGCCTTGCGGCGATGCAGCCGGCGCGGCGCCCGCGCGCCATACCGTGTACCTGGGCGGCGCCAATGCTTCCTGCGTGATCCTGCCGGTTATTCACTGAACCAGGGAGAGCAGAGGGGCAAAGGGGCAAAGGATCATAGGGGCAAGGTGTTCAGGCGTAAAACCTTAAAACGTAAAACCTTAAAACTTACGCCGAACTTACACCGCCCCGGTTCGCCCTCCAGGGTATCAGACCCACGCCAACACCTACATACAATTTCCATTCCCACCTTCGTGCCCTTCGTATTCTTCGTGGTTAAATCAGAAAAGGGGCAGAGGATCAAAGGCACAGAGGGGCAAGGTGTTCA
>JAXGSX010000571.1:0-1055 GCA_040775225.1 Kiritimatiellia bacterium
GTAAATGGGAAAAACGTTCAACCGGTACCACAAATCCTCGCGGAACCGGCCGGCGCGGACCATCTGCGCCAGGTCGCGGTGCGTTGCGGCAATCACCCGCACATCCGCGGTCAGAGTTTCCGTGCCGCCCACGCGCTCAAATTGACGGTCCTGCAGCACGCGCAGCAGTTTTACCTGCGCTTCAAACGATAATTCGCCGATTTCGTCCATGAAAATCGTGCCGCCGGCCGCGCGTTCAAAACGGCCCCGCTTGCGCTCAATGGCCCCGGTGAAAGCACCCTTTTCATGGCCGAACAATTCGCTGTCCAGCAGTGTTTCCGGGATGGCCCCGCATTGCACACGGACCATTGGCGCCTGGTTGCGGGGCGATAGCAGGTGAATTACATTGGCGATGACTTCCTTGCCCGTGCCGGTTTCGCCCAGCAGCAGCACGGGGCTGGTCATGGGCGCCACCCGCCGCGCCATTTCCATCACCTGCGCCAGGCCGAAATCGGCGCCCACCACCTGCACCCCGGCCGCGCGTTCCATTTCCAGGGAAAGCGCGCGGTTTTCCTCGGCCAACTGGTCCCGCAGCCGCTCCAGCTCGCGAAACCGCCAGGCATTGCTCATGGCCAGCGATATCGGTTCCTTGACCTGCCCGAGTAAAGCGGCATGCTGCTCGTTGTATTGATTGCGGCCTTCCGTCGAAAGCACCAGCCCGCCGATATTCTCGTGCTTGATGCTTAAATGCAAACCGATCACCGAACGGGTAATCAAATGGGGAAAACAATTCCGCACCGAGGCCGGTAAAGTTTCGGCATTATTGTTGATGGTGACCAGTTGATTGCTTTCGCGCGCATGCTGGATCAAAGTCCAGAACTCCGCATCTATCGGAAACTCCTGGAAATCCTCCTGCACCAGCTTCGCGGCGCCGCTGCGCGCCACTTCCGCCACGGCGTATATGCTGCGGCGCTCCATATCAATCCGATTCAGACCAATGGTGTCAATAGGAATAAAATGCCGCAGGTATTCCAGCAGATTCCGCAGCGCTTCCACGATATCCAGACTGCTGCTGA
>JAXGSX010000572.1:0-1054 GCA_040775225.1 Kiritimatiellia bacterium
CAAACTGGGTTTGACCTATATCAAGCGCAATGTGAATTTCGAGCCGCTGCTGGCGCCGCGGGAGCAAATGGCTAACGCCTGGCGCGCCGCGCTCCGGGAAATCGAGCGCGCCTGGGACGCGGATCAGCCGGCCATCGTCAATACCCATCGCCTGCATTATGTCGGCATGAATCCCGCGCAAAAGGCGCAGGGATTCCGCCAGCTGGAATGCCTGCTGGACGGGATTCGCAAAAGACATCCGGAAGCGGTTTATATGAGCAGCCATGAAGTGGGGGACTTGTATCGCCGGGATGCTTGCCGCCGGCCCCGTCAAAAACGTCCGGCGGCGGTAACGGCAGCGCGCAGGTGGACACTGCGCCCGGCGGCGGAAGATGTATTGCCGGCCGGATGAATTTCAATTTTAAGAGGTAGGGAGACAAGCGATGCAGGATGGCGTGGTGTTCCACCCGAAATCCATCCGGACAACATGCGGGCATCTGCTGGCGGCCGTGGTCTTTCTGACCCTGGCGCCGCTGGCGGCGCACTTGCTGTTCTCCGGGATGGGATATAATCCAACGGACGACGGATTTACCCTGGCCTATGCCCGGCGCATCCTGGCCGGCCAGATACCGCACCGTGATTTCATCATTATCCGGCCGTTTATGTCGCCGGTCATGCATCTGCCGGCGGTCATGTTCGGCGGCGCGAATATGTACTGGATTTCGCGGCTGACGGTCTGGCTGCAAATTGGCTGGATTGCCTGGTGCGGCGTGGAACTGACGCGGCGCCTCTGCGGCTGGCCTGACCGGCCGCGGGATTGCCTGGCCCTGGCGGTGACGGCCTTCGTGTTTACGAGCAATACTTTTCCCATCATGGCCTGGCACACGATTGACGGATTGTTTTTCCTGATGACCGGCATGTTGCTCGCGACGATGCAAAAACCGGCATGGCGTTGCGCCGGTTATTTTCTGGCCGCGTATGCCTGCCTTTGCAAGCAAAGTTTCGTCATGGCCGCGCCTTTGTTGCTGGTTATCCTTGGCGATTGGCGCAACTGGAAATGCTGGACGGCCGTCGC
>JAXGSX010000573.1:0-1053 GCA_040775225.1 Kiritimatiellia bacterium
CTATGCGACCGACGACATGGACGCCGCGTTGGCGCGGGCGCGGTCCTGCGGCTGCCTCGTGGTGGCGGCGCCCGTACCGGCCGTGGCATTTGGCGGCAAACGGATTGCGTGGCTATATGCGCCCACACGGCAATTGCTGGAGTTTGTTGAGCAATGAGCGCGCAACCGGCGAATGGGCTAAATGTCCGGCGGGAAGAAGTAGCCGGTTTGTTGGCGGAGGGGCATTCCGCCGCCGCGCGTTCCGCCCTCATCCGCCTTTGGCACGAACACGGCGGGCCCGCCGCGGCAGGTTTCGTGCTGTCCACGTTGGAACGGTTGGCGCGGCCGCCGCTTGCCTGCCGCGTGGCCGTGATGCGGTCGTTCACGGTGGAGCCGTTGGTGCCCGTGCTGCGCGCCGCCGCCGCCTTGAACGGCATTGACAGTCAAACCTACATTGGGCCTTTCAACGCCTATGTTCAGGAGGCGGTCGATGCCGCCAGCGGATTGTACGCGTTTAAGCCCGACGTCGTGTTCTTGACTCTGCAGGCGCGCGATCTTGCCCCCGATTTGTGGAGCGGTTTTGCCGATCTCGACTCCGCCGGGACACAAGCCGCCGTGGTTCGGGTGGTGGACGGCTTCCGATCTTGGTTGCGGGCCTTCCGCGCCCATAGTCGGGCCAGCGTGGTTGTCCATAATCTGGAATGGCCTGCCGATCTTGCGAATGGAATCGGCGATGGGCAAACCGAGCCGGGGCAAATGGCGGCTTTTCTGGAAATCAACCGCGCTTTGGCGCAATTGCCGCGGGAGTTTGGCGGCGTATACGTTCTGGATTACGCCAGGCTGATAGCCCGCCACGGGCACACTCATTGGTTCGATGAACAAAAATGGCAGACCGCGCGCATGCCCATTGCGGCGGGGGCGTTGATTCATTTGGCTCGCGAGTGGCTTCGATATATCCATCCCTTGGTTGGGCGCGTCAGCAAAGTGCTGGTGACGGATTTGGACAACACACTGTGGGGCGGGGTGTTGGGAGAGGATGGACTGAACGGCATTCAGGTCGGCGCGGAATATCCC
>JAXGSX010000574.1:0-1046 GCA_040775225.1 Kiritimatiellia bacterium
CCCCGCCGCGCTGCCAGAGCGCCAGCAGCCAGGCGCCGGCCAGGGCGCCAAAAATCCAGCAGCCGGTGGCGGGCGACAGTCGTGGGCTTTTATGCCCGTGGCGCGCATGTGTCAGGTAGCCGCACAAGGCGGCGCCGATCAGCACCACGCCCACGCCGCCCTTGCAGAGAAACGCCATCCCGGCGGAAGCGGCGAAGGCCGCCGCCGCCCAGCGCCGCCGCCGCGGCCATTCAGTTTCCAGCGCCGTGAAAGCCGCCCACATGGCCGTAAGCGTGAAAAATACCAGGCCGTTATCCACCATGGCGCCGTGGTTGACTTCCAGAAACAGCGCCATCGTGCCCAGGGCGATCAAGGCCGCCTGCGCGGCGCGCGCCGGCAGCGCGGCGCGCGCCAGACCGTAAACCGCGGCCAGCGTGGCCAGCGTGAAAACCAGCACCGGCAGCCGCACCGCCCAATCCTGGTACCCGAAAATCAGCAACGGCCCGGCGATCAGCCAAGTGTACAGCGGCGGTTTTTCCAGGAATGGCCGGCCGTTCAGATGCGTCGCCACCCAGTTGCCGCTTTCTATCATTTCCCTGGCAATGCCGGCTTCGCGCGCCTCGGCCGGCCGCCACAAATCATGGTTGAAGACGCTGCAGACATACAAAGGGGCCGCCACCAGTAATGCGCCCCAGATGCCGCGGCTGAGTCGTTGCAGCATAGATCGAGCCCCCCTTGAGTGACTTTTGAATGTTCGGGATAATGTTTTCGGCGGTTATCAAAAAATAATCGCAATCGGTAGCTATGCCGATGCCAATTTCGATTCGGGTTGCAGGCGCAAGTTCACGTTAGGCCGTATATTTTTCGAGTTTGCGGAAAATTGTCAATTTTAAAATTACGCCCCCGGCAGAGTTCTCCGGTCCCCATAGAACATGCTTGACATCAATGATCCAATCCATAAATCTTGACGGGATGAACGCGCGCATAGCCATCGGATTAATTGCCTTAGGCCTGGCGGCCGGCGCCGGGCCCGCGGCGCCGCCGGGGGGCCCAGCCCCGGTGTGCCG
>JAXGSX010000575.1:0-1040 GCA_040775225.1 Kiritimatiellia bacterium
CGCGGGCAGGGATTGAGCGAGCATACGGCGCCGTTTGACGCCGTGGTGCAAATCCTGGAGGGCGCCGCGGAAATATCGCTGGCCGGCCGGCCGACAGCCGTCGGCGCCGGGGCGTTGTTCATCATGCCGGCGGGCGTACCCCACGCCTTGCGGGCGGTGCAGCGTTTTAAAATGCTGCTGATCATGATTCGCCAGAAACCAGCCTGAGCTTCCTGAAAAAATATAAAAAAATAACTTGCATTCCGGTTGAAAGTTGATAGACTTTCACATTAGTAGCTGTCAGTGTGCGGTTTGGTGAGATGGTGGATGCCCAATGCCCCTTGGGTTTGGGTATTCGAAACCCGAATAAGTCGGGAACAGTCACCGGGTCGTCGGCGGCGCATGGAGGATCAGTATGGGTACGAGGTTGTATGTGGGAAATCTGCCTTTTGACATTTGCGAGGCGGATATCCGCGAGTTGTTCGAGAAGGTTGGCACGGTTTCGGATTGCACGTTGATTGTCGACAAATTCACGAACAAGTCACGCGGCTTTGCCTTTGTGGAAATGGCATCGAAGGATGACGCTACCAAGGCTGTCTCCGAATACAACGGTCAGGATTTCAAAGGCCGCCCGCTGACGGTCAATGAAGCCCGTCCGCGCGAAGAACGCGCCCCCCGCGGCGGCGATTTTGGCGGTGGCGGCGGCTCCCGCGGCGGGTATCGCCGTTAATTTAATCATTTTTTGACCTTGTGCGCCGGCCGGGTTAGCAACCGCGCCGGCGCATTTTTTTTGCCTGCCATGCCTGAATTGCCGGAAGTTGAAACAGTGGTGCGCGGTTTGCAGGCGCTCAAGTTGCCCGGGCGCAGGATCCGGCGGGTCTGGGTTGATTTCCCGCCCATGGTGGCGCCGTTGACGCCGGCGGAATTCGCGCGCCGGTTGCAGGGCCGCCGCATTACGGCCGTGGAACGCCGCGCCAAGTACATGGTCATCGGTCTCTCCGGCGGGGTGACCTTGCTGGGGCATTTGCGGATGACCGGCCAGTTGGCGGCGCTGCCCGCCG
>JAXGSX010000576.1:0-1039 GCA_040775225.1 Kiritimatiellia bacterium
CGCGTCCGCCTGCGCCTGACCGGGCTCTGGGATTTGCCGCCGGGCGTGTTGCAATGGACGCCGGGGCTTCGCACGGTGTTCTTCCTGTGGCATGCATTGGTGTGGCGCGGCCTGATTTGGCTGCGCAAAATGCTCCACCACTTGCGCGTCCGGCGCGCTGAACGCGCCGCGGGAGGGCTGCGGGAATAGCCTTGTTTACCCGCGCCGGGGATGTATTATACTGGGTAGATTGCAAAACTAACATGCCTGCCGACACCACAGCATCGAATGCCGCCCCGGTCACGCGCGATTACGACCTGGCCGGACTCGGCAGCAGCCGCACCCTGCGCCATTTCCTGGCCTTGCGTCCGCTCCTGCTAGGCCGCCGCGAATTTGCCGGCGGCGCCGGCTGGGTCATGCCCATGAAACTCTGGCTGGTCCACCGCTGCGGACGGCTGGTCAGCCGGCCGCGCCAATGGGCGGCCCGCCTGGCAGCGCGTCTGGGTCAATTGACACGCATAGTCCGCCCGGCAAAATCATGAGAGTCTCCCGCGAAAGTGTTCAGTGTTCGGTTTTCACATAGCTTTCAAAAAGTTAGATTTGCTTATGAAGCATATTCTCTTATTGCCATGGCGGTTCCTGCGGATGTGCTGGTTCCACGGCATCGGCGCGGCGCTCTCGCTGACGCATGAAATCATTGTCAACCGCCGGATGGCCCTGCAAGTCAAGTTCCCCTACGAATCGCCTTCCAATGCTGCCGCCTGGCTGCCGCTGCTGCGGCGCCGGCCGCTGATTTCCATTGTCATGCCGGTCTTCAATTCGAGCTGGCTGGACGACGCAGTCGCGTCCGTGCTGCAGCAGAGTTACGACCACTATGAACTGATCCTGGTGGACGACTGTTCCACCGATCCTGCCGCCGCCGCCGCGCTCCGGCGCGCCGCCGGCCGGCCGCGTGTCCGCCTGGAACGCACCCCGCGCAATCTGGGCGTCAGCGGCGCCACCAATGCCGGCATCGCTCTGGCCCGCGGCGATTATATCGGTTTCATGGATCATGACGACA
>JAXGSX010000577.1:0-1025 GCA_040775225.1 Kiritimatiellia bacterium
AATCCGTGACGGGATTTTATGTTGTCAAGATAATGTGCGTACAAACAACAATTTATGGTATTTTAAAATATCACCAAAAAACACACGGCGCTTTTTGGCGGAAAAGACCGCCCTGCGGGTGAGGCCATTATGCCGCATCTGCTTTGTTGCGAAGGATTCGCGGTATATTTATACAGCTTCATCCTTCGCGCCGCCTGCTTGCGCGAAACGCAGGCAAGCGCATCTGCGGCATACTGACCTCATCACGGATTCAGGTCATTTTTAATCAAACAGTCAAAACGCGATCTTTTGTAATTTGCTCAGCCCGTATCATATTAGGATGCCGTCCGATGTTCAACGAAAATCCGAACCGGAATTTTGCGCCGGACAATGGCGAAATCAATTGACCGCCGGCGGGCATGAGCGTATACTCCGCTGCAATTAACGGGCGCTTGGGGTTGGCGGATGCCCTGATATCGGTTACCGGAGTTTTTAGCATGAAAACAACCAATGGCGGAAAAAATGGGGCGGGAAGCATACAGCTTGTCCTGGCCGTAATCGCCGTGCTGGCCCTGGCGATGTTGGGCGCGGTGCTGTACATGCAATACGCCGAGCACAGCTATTACCAGGAGCCGCCTTCCGTTTGGCCCGGCGCGCCGGCAAGCGGCGCGGCATCGGCCCCGGCCTCTTCACCCAACCTGGCCTTGCCCCCGGCCGAAACTTCAGTTTTACCATCCGGTCCGCCCGCCGAACCGGCATCTCCCGCGGCGGAAACATCGGATGCGCCAGCCGCCGCCGATACGGCCGCGCCGCCGGCGGAAACATCTGCCTCCGACGCGTCGAGCGATGTTGAAGAAGTTGATTGACCGGCGCGTCGGCTGGCTGCGGCCCCAGGGCATAATTTGGGCGCGCGGACGTATTCCGCTGCCGGCCTATGATTGGGAGTCGTCGTCCGGCTGAGCTTCGGGTTTGTCCGGGGCCAGGCCTTCCGCCCGGCCTTTCTTGAATTCGCTCAAACTGCGGCCCAGGGCGCGCGCCAGGTCCGG
>JAXGSX010000578.1:0-1022 GCA_040775225.1 Kiritimatiellia bacterium
CCTCCGACTGGCACCAGAGATTGAAAACCGTATCCTCGATGATCAGGCGCGGGCCTTGGATGCGGGGATGCGGCGCGGTAAAGGTGACATGGCCGCCTTCCCAGCCGTAGGTGTTGGGATGCAGGCGTTCGGGCAACTGCAGCTGCGCCTGCCCGGCTTCGGTCGGATCCCAGCACTCGAACGCCTGTTCCAGGGTTTTGAACCAGAGGAAATGCGCCGCGGCCTGGGGATGGCCGTCGGCGGGCACCAGCGCATAACGGTTGCAACATTGCAGCAGATTGTCGGCCAGCAACCCGTAGTCCAGCACGGGGATTTGGTAGCGCAGGGCCAGCGCCTGCAAATCGCCGGTATTGGGCGTGTACTGGCCGCAATTCTGGAACATGCAGAACAGGAATTCCGTTTCCGGGTAATGCCGCTGAATCCAGCGGATGGCGCCTTCAAACACCGCGATTTCGTCCGGAGTATCGGTTTTCTCGTTGGCGCCGCTGCCGAAAATCACCAGGTCGGGCCGGGGTCCCTCCGGCCGCGCAAACAAATCCGGATACAATTCCGCCCAGGTCCGCCCGGCGCCGTTCCCGTTCAGGCCCGGGTCGGGCGGCAAGGCCAGGCGGCAGTAGTCCGCCAGCCCGGCATGGGCCTCGCCGACGCATGAGCCGTCGCAAGCCATGACATTCAGCAGTAATTTTTCCACGGGCAGATTGAACTTGCGCATCAATTCCAGGCGCAGCCGGCCGGTAAAGCCCCAGTAATGCTGCCACCAGCCGACATACCCGGCCAGGTCCGGCCGGCCAACCATTTCCGGATCAAACGCATGGTTATCCGCCAGCGGCTGCTTGAACTCCGGCGCCTCCGGGTTTTCGTTGTAGGGATACAGGGGCGGGTTGGCGCTGCCGCGGTCAATGCTGGACCCCATCACCATGATGTGCAGCGGTTCGCCCTTCCACAGTTTCTGCATGGTGCGCGGGATATGGCGGTAAACCGGACGCATAACGCGCGCGCCGGGCCAGACCTGCCGCGGCGGC
>JAXGSX010000579.1:0-1019 GCA_040775225.1 Kiritimatiellia bacterium
ACTGCAGGGCGCCGGCAACGTGACCCTGCCGATGTTCGCGATGATGCTGGCCAACATCATCAACCTCGCGCTCGATCCCGTGATGATATACGGCCTCCTGGGCTTTCCGCGCATGGAAGTGCGCGGCGCTGCCCTGGCAACGGTGATGTCCCAGGCGGCCGCGGCCGCCCTCGTCGTGGCCTTCCTGTCGCGCGGCGTATCGGGGCTCCATGTCCGCGCCGGCCGTTGGCGGTTCCAGCCGGCCCTCGCCTGGACGCTCATGCGCATAGGCATCCCGAGCTCCTGCCAGATGCTTTCCCGGGGCCTGATGTCGCTGATCCTTATGCGTATCGTCGCGCTGTTCGGGACTGCCGCCATCGCCGCCTACGGCATCGGCCTGCGGTTTCACATGATCATCCTGATGCCGGCCTTTGTGCTCGGCAATGCAACTGCAACAATGGTGGGCCAGACCCTCGGGGCCGGAAAGCCGGACCGGGCCCGGGCCGCGGCCTGGATCGCCACGGGCATTGACGAAGTTTTCATGGTGTCATGGGCCGCCGTTATGCTGGCCTTTGCCCCGGCGTTCATGAAGTTCTTCGACGCCAATCCCGAGGTTGTGCGGATTGGGGCGGCATACCTGAGAACCGTGCCCATGTTCTACGTGTTCACCGCCCTGGCAATCGTGCTGGGCCGGGCGCTGGACGGCGCCGGGCAGACGATGGCAACGATGATTTTCACGGTGGCCAGCCTGTGGGGTGTGCAGGTTCCGCTCGCGCTGTTCATGTCGCGCGTTGTTCACCCGGCCACCCATGGAATATGGTGGGCGATTGCCATTGCCGTGACGGCGCACGGGATCATGGTGACCGGGTGGTTTCTGACAGGCCGCTGGAAATCCCGCCCAATCGGCGCGTTGCGCATTGCCGCGCCAGCCGCGGACCAGGGCTCAGGGTAGAAGGAATGGCTTCGCCGCGGCGGAATTGGTTTCAACCTGAACAAGAACTGTTCGGCCGCGGGGCAATTTCCGGCGGCCGGGGCCGTCC
>JAXGSX010000580.1:0-1011 GCA_040775225.1 Kiritimatiellia bacterium
TGACTCCGGCATGCATCGCCGGGCGCCCCGCCGCATGGCAGGCGCCGGCAATCGCCATCTTGGATTCAAAATTATCCACCGCGTCCACCACGCAGTCGTAGCGCGCCGGGAGCGCCGGGGGCGTCGCCGCCGACCAGCGTTCCTGCAGCAATTCAACCCGTACGTCCGGGTTGAGATCCCGCACGGCGCGGGCGGCGGATTCCACCTTCATCCGGCCGATATCCGCAGTGCGGTGCAGTATCTGACGCTGCAGGTTATGCGCTTCAACCCGGTCGTCATCCATCAACCCGAGGGTTCCCACTCCCGCCGCCGCCAGGTAATAGACCGCGGCCGACCCCAGCCCGCCCACGCCGACCACCAGCACGCGGGCCCGCAGCAGGCGCGCCTGGCCGGCCGGCCCGATTTCCGGGAGCGTCAAGTGCCGGGCATACCGCGCAGTTTCTTCCGCTGTCAACGTCTTATCCATCGCAGAAGGCAGAAATATGGGATTGATCCGCGCCGTCAATCCGGGCCGGGATGCCGCCGCCGGGACGGCTAACCGCCTCCGGCAAATTCCAGGATTTCAATCCGGTCGCCTTCGCGCAGTCCCTGCTCCGCGCGCTGCGCCGCAGCGACAACGCGGCTGTTTATCAATACCGCCACCCGCCGGCCCGGAGCGACCTCTGCCAGTAAATCCGCCAGGCGCGGCCGGCCGTTGTATTCCATGCTGTCGCCATTCACCGTCAGTTGCATCTCGTCGTTCCCTTCCCCGCGGATTTATTGCGTTGCCTGGCGCAGCGCCTGATCCATGTCCGCCTGAATATCCGCCACGTCTTCCAGGCCGACCGACAACCGGATGTAATCGTCGCTGACACCCGTTGCCTGGCGTTCCGCCGGGGTCAATTGCTGGTGCGTGGTGGAGGCCGGGTGGATTACCAGGGTCTTGGCGTCGCCGATATTCGCGAGATGCGACAGCAGGCGCACGGAATTGATAAAACGGCGCCCCGCTTCCAGCCCGCCCTTGATCCCGAA
>JAXGSX010000581.1:0-1006 GCA_040775225.1 Kiritimatiellia bacterium
AATCGGCGCAGCGTATGTTGCAAGCCGCGCCACTGCCCATGCCCGCCGTGCTCACGGCCCTGCTGAACGACATTGCGGCCGCGGCGGCCTGCGGCTGCCGGACGGCGCTGTTCGCCGGCGACGCGCGCTCACTGCGCTGGCGCGAAGGCGACAAGCGTTGCAACAACGTCAAGCCCGACTGGATCATCACCGATCTGCGGCAATTGCATGGAAACTGATTGCGCTAATAACTGAAGCGACATAATCCGCCTCCAAGAGACGGCGGATCATCGGCCAATCCTTGTCGCATTGAGTTTTCTTTGCGGCAACTAAATCCGCCAGCCCCATGATTTCCACCGCCGGACCGCCTTGCAGCTCCAAAGTTGTGCGGCGTTTCCAGAGCTTGTCGAAATCCGCCACCCCGCGCATTTTGGACATGATGTCAATGCGTAATCCCGCCGCCTCAGCATGCCGGCATCGAAAATGCACCGCGTGTCCTTTTTTAAGATACGCCAGGGTGAAAGGCGGCACGGCGATTACTTCCGCCTTTAAATCCGCAAGCGCATGGCGGATGCGTTCCAGATTGTCTTGGTCTGCCAGCACCGCGAAATCGCTGTCACGGCTGAATTCACCCGCGCCGTATAACACGCACGCCTGGCCGCCCATGAGCAGCCCCCGGACTGCATGCGCGGAGAAAATCGAAAGGACTTTGCGAATCGGGTTCTGAATCAAGTGTTCCTCCCGCGCTCAGGAAAAACGCCCATAAACGCTCGCTTTGCTGCCAGCGGGCTTGCGGCGAAAGTCTGTACCATTCCATCCATTCCTCGCCCACCGCCTCGGCCAGCCGTTCTAGTTCAGGCTTTTTCATAAACTTCTTCACTTTCATCCCATAAATATAATTTATCACCTGAAAACGAGACTCAAAACACAGCGAGTTTAGCCACAAAAATGCACAAAATATGCAGATCATCTACGATTGCCGCACAGACCGGAATCCGCCGGTCTGACGGATCGGCTGACACCCTGA
>JAXGSX010000582.1:0-1005 GCA_040775225.1 Kiritimatiellia bacterium
GCCAGCGGCGCCAGCGCCTCGCGCAGGCGGTGCAGGTAGCGGTCCGAACGCGCGACATCCACTTCCGCGCCGGCCAGGTCCATTTCGGACGGTATCAGGTCCAGGTTCGGGACGCCGGTCGGGATGATGTTAGCGCGCAGGTCCGCTTCGCCCAGCAGGGGCAGGTAGAGGCTGCCGCCGGGCTTTTTCTCGAGGCCCAGGGCGCTGGTGGCGTTGGCCTGGGGGTCAAGGTCTATCAACAGGACTTTTTGCCGCCGCTCCGCCAGGCCGGCGGCCAGGTTGACGGCGGTGGTGGTCTTGCCGACGCCGCCCTTCTGATTCGCAAAGGCTATGATGCGTGGCTCCATTGAAAACATTTATGAATTATGAATGATGAATTATAAAAGCAGCATCAGCCGGCAGGTCATATCCCCCAGGCTTTCTGCCGTCATTCATCAATCATAATTCATCCTTCAAACTTTTCTTTCCGCCAGCATTCCCGTCTGGCGCGCGTAGGCGAAAATGCCGCCGGCGGCGATCACCGGGCCCGCGTCTCCCAGGGTTTTCAACTGATAGGACCGGCCGCTGCCGAGGTGGGTCAGGCTGGTCCGGCCAATGTCCAGTTCCGCTTCGTCGCCGGTGCGGAAATTCTGGCGCAACCCGGCCGCCGCCGCTTCGCAGGGGAATAACTCGCCCGTGGCGATGGCATTGCGGAAGAAGATGCGGGCGTACGATTCCGCCACTACCGCGCGGATGCCGGCGGCGCCCAGCGCGATGGGGGCGTGTTCGCGGGAGGAGCCGCAGCCGAAGTTGCGCCCGGCCAGGATCAATGTGTATTCCGAGCTTTCCGCGCCGGGCCGGACCAGCGGCGGGCATTCCGCGGGCAGGCCGCTCAGCGCGTACTGGCCGAGTTTGCGGTATTCCGCCGGGATGGTCGGGACCAGGTTGAGGTATTGCGCGGGAATGATCTGGTCGGTGTCAATGTTGTCGCCGGCCACGTAAACCTTGCCGCGGATGATGTTTGAA